>NZ_JBSGBY010000100.1:0-17950 GCF_053601505.1 Nocardia sp. NPDC004722 | reverse complement strand
CCCGGCCGCGAGCCCACCCGCCAGCGTGGCCCCGCGCACCCGACCGGCGTCGCGCAGCGCGCCCTCGGGGAGAGTGGCCGCTTCGCGCGGCGCGCTGCGCAGATCGCCGTCGGTCAGCACCTGTCCGGGAGCCAGGTCTCGCGCGGCGACCAGCACCTGCGTATGCCCCTGCGCGGGGTCCGCCCGCACGGCCAGAAAGCCCGCGAGCACGAGCAACGCGACCGCCGCGGCTCGGCGCAATAGCACCGAGTCCGCGCAGGTCCAGCGGCTACGGAACTCGTGCAGGAAGGCTCGCGGCGTTCGCGTCATGCGAGGAAACGTACGACTCCGCCAGGACCGCCACGCCCGGGAAAAGGCGTCGCTGTGGACAACTGAGCGGGCTGTGGATAACGACGAATAGCGGCAGAGGGGTGCGGCAGTGGGCCTTCATCACCCGTTTTTCCGGGATCCGGGGGCATGGCCCCCGGGATCTTCCTTTCGCGCCCAGGGCGCGCGGAATCAGGCGGCCGAGGTGCTGCTGGGGGTCGCCGACGAGGTCGAGGCGGTGGTGGTGCTCGCCGTCGAGCTGGAGCTGCCGCTGTCCGAGCTGGGCGACGGCTTGGCGGCCTCGGAGGAGGTGGAGCCGTTGCGGCTGTCGGTGCGGTAGAACCCGCTGCCCTTGAAGACGATGCCGACCGAGTTGAACAGCTTGCGCAGCTTGCCGTTGCAGCGATCGCAAGTGGTCAGTGCGTCATCGGAGAAGGACTGCACGATGTCGAACTTGTTGTCGCACTCGGTGCATGCATACGAGTAAGTAGGCATCGGGTAACCTCCACGCTCTTCGTCGAATTGGCACTCTACAGCTGGCAGTGCCAACGCTGCCAATCGGGTGTCAATTCCCGGGGTGATCTTCGAGACGCCGCAGCCCGCCGAACGGGGTCAACGCCCATCCCATTCGGTGGTCGTGGGACTCCTCCGGCAAACGCGCGACGAGTTCGTCGTCACGCACCACGGCGACCAATCGCGCATCGGCGCGGCAGGCGCCCAAACTGCGATCGTAATAACCGGCCCCGCGCCCCAATCGGACGCCGCGCCGATCCACCGCCAATGCCGGAACCAGAATGGTCGCGGCACGCGCGATCCCATTCGCGACCGGCGCGCTCTCGGGCTCGCGGAGTCCGAACCGCCCGCGCCGCAAGCCTTCCGGGCCGGTGTACTCGGCCCACTCCAGCGGGCCGGGCTCGCCGGTCACCGGCAGCAGCACCCGGGCTCCGGCGGACCGGAGCGCATCCAGCATGGCCAGGGACCCGGGTTCGCCGCCGACGGGCACGTAGGCGCACACCCAGTCGTCGACGACGCTCGTGACGGCGACGGCCAGCGCCGCCGCCTCACGTTCCCGGATCTCCACCGGCAGGGCCTTGCGGGCCGCGAGGATCTCCGCGCGCCACGCTCGCTTGTCCCGCTCGTCCGTCACGCTCCCACCCTAAGGAACCGGGCCTCAGCGGTCCGAGCGCGGGCGGGTGAGGGTGAAGGTGTCGATCGCCTTCAGCTCGCTGGTCGGGCCGGTGATCGCGTAATAGGTGCCCTTGATCGTGGTGTTGCCGCCGGGCGTTCCCGGGTCCACGTCGAAGGAGCAGAACCCGTACGGATTCGCCGCGTCCTTGAAGGCCGACCAGGGCGCGTCCTCGAGCACGTACACCGGGGCCTTCTTGCCGGTGGCCGGGTCCACGTCGCCGACGGCGGTGATGACCCGGCACTTGTCGCCCGGGAAGAACAGCTGATTGGACGGCGCGGAGGTGCCGCCGCCGCCGATCACCAGGTGCACGGTGCCCTTGGTGGTGTCCACCACGTCCTTGCGGGTGTCGGCGGGCTTGGGGGTGAGGGTCTCGAACCCCGTGGTCCCGCGCACCGGATGCGACCGCTCGTAGTGGTGTTCGTGCCCGCACAGCACCAGGTCGACCTGGTACTTGTCGAACAGCGGCAGCCAGTCCTGCCGGATGGCCAGGTCCGCGCCGTTGAACTTGTCGGCCGAGGAGATGGCGACCTGGTGCATGAACACCACCACCCAGTCGATGCCCTTGTCCGCGCGGGCCTTGGCCAATTCGCCTTCCAGCCAGCGCTTCTGGGCGCCGCCGGAGTAGCCCTTCACATAGCTGTTGCCGCCGTCCTGCAGGCAGATGTCGTCGTTGGCCACGGCGATGACGCGCACGCCGCCGACGGTGAAGGAGTACCACAGGCCCTTGGCGTGGTCCTCGGCTCCGGCGTCCGGCACGCTGAAATACGTTTGGAACGCCTGGTATCCGATGGGCCCGTTGCCGAGCTCGTTCTCGTGGTTGCCGGGCGCGGGCATCCACGGCCGGTAGCGGGCTGAGCGGGAGTTGTTGGCCCAGTAGTCGTTCCAGGTGCGCACCCGGTCGGTGGCGATATTGGCGTAGCAGAGGTCGCCGTTGATCAGGTTGAACAGCGGCGCGAGCGATTCCACCGCGGAGGTGACGTCGCCGGCGTACTGGGAGCCGAGGTTGTCGTTGAGGGCCTTGCCGTCGACGATCTTGCCGACCGTGGGGGTGCCCTGATCGCCGAAGCTGGTGAACCGGAACTTGGCGCGCCCGGCGGGCGCGGTACGGATGGTGCCCAGTTCCGGCGGCGCGCCGTCGTGCCCGGCGGCGTACACGTAGTCGGTGTCGGGGGACAGGCCGGTGAGACGCGCGTGGTGCGCTTGAATCTCGATGCCGGACTTGGCATCCCGGTAGGTGCGGGTCTCGGCCTGCACGCTCTTGCCGAACCCGGCGTCGGCGGTGCCGTAGCGCACGGTGGGCTTGTCGACCGAGCCGGTGGTGTGCCAGGTGACCACGACCTCGCGGGCGGCGTCCGCGCCGAACTGGAGGTGCAGTCCCGAAACCCGCGGCGCGGCAGCCCGATCCGGGCTCGTCACCAGTTCGGCCGAGCGCGGCCAGGCGGCGGCGTTGGAGCTGCTGTCGCCGCGCAGCGCCACGGCGCCGCCCGCGCCGACGGCGAGTCCGGCGATACCGGCGATCGCCGACGCCCCGAACAGTCGGCGGCGGCTGAGCCCGCGCCCGTCGGGGGAGCCCGCGTTGTCCGGCGTGCCGGTGTTTTCCGAGTGATGGGAGCTGTGGGGATCCTCACGGTCGGTCATAGGTGTCAGCTAACAACCGCTGGGTACGACGAAGGTCACGGCGTGGCGAACATGAAATGAAATAAACAGGTCGGTCTACCAGATGGGACTCGGTCCGGCGTTCGATGCGCCCATCGCCGCCGCGCCCCTTAGGCTCTCGGGGATATCGAGGCGGCCACGAGCCGCTTCGAGCTTGTAACGGATGGATAGGGTGAATTCATGACAGCTAACGGCGGCGGAGCCGATGCGTGCTTCCGCACCGCGGTGGTACCCGCGGCGGGGCTCGGCACCAGGTTCCTGCCCGCGACCAAGACGGTCCCCAAGGAGCTGCTGCCGGTGGTCGACACCCCGGGCATCGAATTGGTCGCCGCCGAGGCCGCGGAATCCGGCGCCAATCGGCTGGTGATCGTGACCTCGCCCGGAAAAGACGGTGTGGTCGCGCATTTCGTCGAGGATCTGGTGCTGGAGAGCACCCTCGCCGAGCGCGGCAAGTTCCATCTGCTCGAGAAGGTGCGCAAGGCCCCGGCGCTGCTGGACGTGACCTCCGTCGTGCAGGAGGAGCCGCTGGGCCTGGGTCACGCGGTGGCACAGGCGGAATCGGCGCTCGACGACGACGAGACCGCCATCGCGGTGCTGCTGCCCGACGACCTGGTGCTGCCCTCGGGCGTGCTGGAGCTGATGGCCCAGGTGCGTTCGGAACGCGGCGGCTCGGTGCTGTGCGCCATCGACGTGCCCAAGGAGGAGGTCAGCGCCTACGGCGTGTTCGACGTCGAGGAACTGCCGGGCTCGCCCGCGGATGTGCTCAAGGTCAAGGGCATGGTCGAGAAGCCCGCCGTCGAGGACGCGCCGTCCACCTTCACCGCCGCCGGCCGATACCTGTTGGACCGCGCCATCTTCGACGCGCTGCGCCGCATCATCCCGGGCGCGGGCGGCGAGCTGCAGCTGACCGACGCCATCGCGCTGCTCATCGACGAGGGTCACCCGGTCCACGTCGTGGTCCATCGTGGGTCGCGACACGATCTGGGCAACCCGGGCGGTTATCTTCGTGCTGCGGTCGATTTCGCGTTGGAGCGCGAGGAATACGGTCCCGCCCTGCGCGAGTGGCTCGAACAGCGGCTCGGGCGGGCCGGAACCCGCTAGCCGACCGCGCACCAACAGGCCAGTGGAGACAATGGAAGGGCGGCATGCGCTCGGTTGAGGATCAGCAGATCAAGGTGACCGCCGCGGCCGTGGCGCCGCGGCCGGTCCGGGTCGCGATCAGCGAGGCCCAGGGACTGCTGTGCGCCGAGGACGTGGTCACCGAGCGTCCGCTGCCCGGATTCGATCAGGCCGCCATCGACGGATACGCCGTGCGCAGTGTGGATGTCGCGGGCGCGGGCGCGAGTATCCGTGACGAGGACGGCAATTCGGTGGATCTGAGCCTGCCGGTGGTGGGTGAGGTGGCCGCGGGTTCGCGGCAGCCGATCCGCCTGCAGCCGCGCCAGACCGTGCGGGTGGACACCGGCGCGCCGCTGCCGACCCTCGCCGATGCCGTGCTGCCGCTGGAGAACACCGACGGCGGCCGGGCGCGGGTGAAGGTCTACGAGTCGGTGCGCTCGGGTGATTACGTGCGCCGCATCGGCGATGACGTGCAGCCCGGCGATCTGGCCGTGCGCGCGGGCACCATCATCGGCCCGGCCCAGGTGGGCCTGCTGGCCGCGGTCGGCAAGGACAAGGTGCTGGTGCATCCGCGCCCGCGGCTGTCGGTGCTGTCGGTGGGCGGCGAGCTGGTCGACATCGATCGCACCCCCGGTCCCGGCCAGGTCTACGACGTGAACTCCTACGCGCTGGCCGCCGCCGCGCGTGACGCCGGCGCGGACGTGAACCGGGTCGGCATCGTGAGCGCCGACCCGAAACGCCTGCGAGATGTGGTGGAGGGCCAGCTGGTTCGCTCCGAGGTGGTGATCATCGCGGGCGCGGTCGGCGGCTGGGCGTCGGAGCAGGTGCGCGAGGCCCTGGAGGGCCTGGGCGAGCTGGAGATCACTCGGGTGGCCATGCATCCCGGTTCGGTGCAGGGTTTCGGCCTGCTGGGCCGCGACGAGGTGCCGACCTTCCTGCTGCCCTCGAATCCGGTTGGCGCGCTGGTGGTTTTCGAGGTGATGGTGCGCCCGCTCATCCGGATCGCGCTGGGCCGCCGCCATCCCATGCGCCGCATGGTGCGGGCGCGCACCATCCTGCCCATCGCCTCGATTCCGGGCCGTCGCGGCTATCTGCGCGCGCAGCTCATGCGCGATGAGCAGACCGGTGATTATCTGGTGCAGCCGCTGGGGGGTCCGAACGGCGCGTCTTCGCATCTGCTGGCGACCATGGCCGAGGCCAACAGCCTGATCGTGATCGACCCGGATGTCACGGAGGTGCGTACGGGGGACGAGGTGCGGGTCGCGTTCCTGGCACAGCGAGGGTAGGGCGTGGACATGAATGTCTTCCGGACCGCCCAGCATCCGGGCTGGCCCGCGCATCTGGGGCCGGTGCGGTGCGCGGCCGGTGTCGTGACGCTGCGCCCGATCCGGCTGCGCGACGCCTCGGTCTGGAGCCGGATCCGGGTGCGGGACAGGGATTATCTGGAGAAGTGGGAGCCGACGGGCCGGGGCCCGTGGGAGGCCCGCAACCACTCCAGCAATTGGCCCGCCCTGTGGTCGGCGCTCAAGGCGGAAGCCCGGCGCGGTGCCATGATCCCGCTGGTCATCGAGGTCGACGGCCAGTTCAGCGGGCAGCTCACGGTGGGCAATATCGTCCGTGGCGCACTGCGTTCCGCGTGGATCGGGTACTGGGTGTCGAGCGAGCTGGCGGGCCGGGGCGTGGCGACCGCGGCGCTGGCGCTGGGTCTCGACCACTGCTTCGGTGAGGTGGGCCTGCATCGGGTGGAGGCCACCGTGCGCCCGGAAAACCTTGCCAGCCAGGCGGTTCTGCGCAACGTCGGCTTCCGCGAGGAGGGGCTGCTGCAGCGCTACCTGGATGTCGACGGGGCGTGGCGCGACCATCTGCTGGTGGGAATGACGGTCGAGGAGGTCTCGGGCACGGTGGTGGACAGGCTGATTCGCGCCGGACGCGCCACCAAAGCCTGATAACTCGCTGTGCAGTGCGGCCGTGAGATTTTCGTACCCAACCCGTGTGACTAGTGTTGCGGGTGTGATCGGCGCGCCTGTGGGGAATTCCGGTTTGGTGGAATTAACCTACGGACGTCGGTGGTGCGTCCGCCTACCAACCGGTAGGTGTTACGGGGCACGTCGAAGGGACAACGATCTGGGCGGGACGGAGGTGTGACGGCAATGCCGAATTCGATCTTGTGGATCGGTTTGGTGGTGCTCTGGGTCTTCGTTCTGTTTCCCATGCTGGCCAACCGTCATCCGCGCATCCGTCAGCACACCGACGCCGCCCTGTCCACGCGGGTGTTGCATCGCGGTGGGGCCGAGCGAAGCGCTAGGAAAGGTCCGGCGACCGGACATGACACCGACCCGGACTACGTACCGGTTCGCAGGAAGCTTCAGCACCCGAGCGAGGATCCGGAGGATCGGATGACCAGATCGGACGACAGCGTGGCTGCCTCGGACGAGAAGGAAGTCGACACGGAAGCCCCGGCCACCACCGAAGCGGCCGAGCCCGAAGCGGATTCGGCGGAGACCGCCACCGCGCCGGAGGGGACCGCCACCGAGCTGGAGGGGACCGCCGCCGCGCCGGAGGAGACCGGCAATTCCGAGTCCGAGACAGGCGAACCCGAGCCGGTCGCCGCCGAGACACCGGAACCCGAGCCGCGCACACCCCAGCGCACCCGCATCCCCGCCCTCCGCGCGCCCGACCCGGCCCCCGAACCCGAGCCCGAATCGGATTCCGACGACGAGGATTTCGTGCCGTCCCGGCGCGGCCGCGGCGGCTTCGACGCGGAGGCCGACGCCGCCGCCCGCGCGGCCCGCTACACCTTCCGCCAGCGCGCCGTGCTGGGCTTGGTGCTCTCCACCCTGATCCTGGCCGCCGCCGGCTTCGCCATCGCCTCGCTGCTGTGGGCGCTGTGCGCCCTGTCCGCGGTGGTCCTGGTGGGCTATCTGGGCTACCTACGCAGACAGGTGCGCATCGAGGCGGACATCCGTCGCCGCCGCGCCGCCCGCGCCGTCCGCAAGCGCACCGAGGTCGAGAACGAGACCCCCGCCCGCGACCGCCCCCGCCCCGACCGCGAACAGACCCGCACCCAGCTTCGCCGCGCCGTCCTGGTCGAACCCGACGACGAGGACCCCCTCTTCGAACACCTGGAACTCTTCGACGCCGCCGAGGCCCGCGCCACCCGCCAGCGCGCCACCGGCGGCCGCGAACGCCGCGCGGTCGGCGAATAACAGCGCACCACCGAGAGGGGCTCCCCGGCTGACCGGGGAGCCCCTCTCGGTGAATAGGCTTTTGCTATCGCACGGTTCGGGGCTCCGGCGATCGCCGATCGAATCAATTCCGAAGCGGCACATAAAGAAAGAGGCCCGGCACTCGGCCGGGCCCCTTTCCTTTCGATCCGTTGTCAGCCTGCCGGAATCTGCCGTTCGATGAGTTCGGCGAGCGTGCGCAGTTTCGCCGCGAATTCCCGGGCCGCGACCGGATGGTCGGTGGACCCGCGCACCACCTTCTGGGTGAGCGCGGTGAGCCGGGATTCGACCGAACTGAATACGTCGGGCGTGTGCGACTGCTCTTCGATCAGATCGCCGCGCAGCCACGCCTGCAGTCGCTGCACGACTTCGCCCTCGTCGTAGTCGTCGGGCAGCACCGCGACGGCCTCGCGGAGCTTGCCCGCGGTGACCTTCACATCGGCGGCCAGCGTGGTGTACACGGTGACCGCCGCCTCCTCGCCGTAGGCCGCCGCCACCGGCAGGAGCTCGCGGATCTGCCCCTCGTTGAGCGACGGCGCGACGGGATGCAGGCGCGCCGCCAGCGGCCAGGCCCGGATCAGCTTGTGCGCGTAGGACCGCTGCATGTCCCACCGCTTCTCCACGTACTCGTCGAAGGTGGCGTGCTCGGCGCGGTAGAGCCGGGCGTCGCGCACGATCTGCAGTGCGCGCCCGGCGGTCCAGAAGGCGACCCGCAGGGCGTCGATGGAGGATTCGCAGACTTCGAGCTGGGCGGTCTCCGAGCTGCTCAGCGGCCCCGCCCCGGCCGCCGAGGGCAGCGGCATGTCCAGCACCGAGGCGGCGGGTTCGGGTCGCGCGGGCGCGGGAGATGCCGCGACCGATTCCGCCGCGATTGGTTTCGCCGCGACCGGCGGTGTGGCTACCGGCTCCGGCGGAACAAGGCGAGGCGGAGCGGGTCGGGGAGGAGCGGGACGGGCCGGGACCGGCTTGGGGGGCGCGCTTTCCAGCACGACCACCGGTGCTCCCGATTCACTCTCGTCGGTCGGTTCCGCCGCCACCGCCGGTTTCGACGGCGACATCAGCACCGCCGTCGCCGCCTTCGACAATTGCGGCGTGCGCGGCCATTTGGCGTCCCGCAGCGGGGAGACCGGGGGAGTGTGCTCGGCCTCATCGGAGAGCGGGTTGCGGCCCAGCCCCCCGCCGCCGATGGAGCCTTTACGGCGCTGCGGTGGCATCAGGCCGACACCTCCACCGGAATGCGCGTCGCGGCCGTGGCTTCCAGATAGGGCCGGATCAATTCCTCACCGACGGCCAGGTATTCGCCGATATCCTCGAGCGGATTCTCCGCGCCGTCGCCGACCTCTCCGTCGGCGGCCTCGCGATACCACTTCCACGCACTCACGTAGGAGTCGAACACGTCGTATCCGGCGTCCTCCAGATTGCCGCGCTGCGTGCGGTATTCGGTGGACACATTCACGCCGTTCTTCATGGTGACCGGAACCTTCGTCATGAGTACGCGCACGCGTATGGCGCGATCGTGTTCGGCCGCGGCCTCTTCGGCGGCCCGATAGGTACTGGGCACGCGCTTGACCTCCGAGGGGCTCACGCTGGTCACCAATACGAGCTCGTCGCTCACCGGCACGGCCGCCTTGAAGATCTCCGCGGATTCGCCGCCCGCGTCGACGATGATCACGTCGAAGTTGCGGGAATTGTCGGTGATGCAGTCGTGCACGTGCCGGGACGGGAAGGCGAGCAGTTCGAAGGGGACTTCGACGTCGGCCTTCTGTAATCGCCGATACCAGGAGTACCCGGTCTGGCTGAGCGGGTCGGCGTCGATGACGAGCACGCGAAGTTTGTGCACGCTGGTGAAATACGAGGCGAGGAAGAAGGCGGAGGTCGTCTTTCCCACGCCGCCTTTGAGATTCCCCAGTGTGACCACGAGCGGTTCGGGAAGATTCGGTAGCGCACCGGATTCGGTCATTGTTCATCCTCCTGATGATGGGGAGGGCAGGTTTACCGTCCGCCAGTCTCACACGGGCGCGCGTCCATATCGGGCACCGCGCGCGTGATGTCGCGGATTTCGATCGAAAACCGTTGTGTCCAAGCCCGAAAACGGCTGTGTCCAATTGGACACAAGCGTCAATGGTTACTGTTTCGTTATGAATAACACGCCTGTCATTCGTTGCGCCGCCTGATCTTCCGGCGAAATATGCACTTTCGGATCTGCTGGCAGTACCGAACATTCGCGAGTGTTGGACGGAAACCGGATAGCCCACGGCTTAGACGGAGGACGACCGCTCATGGAACAGATCGGTGATAGACAGAAGGTTCTGAAGCTTCCGCGGCTGAGCCTGCGGACCCTGGTCACAGGAGTCCTCGGCGCGGCGGCCGTCGGAGCGGCCCTGCTCTTCACGGCGGGCGAGGCGCATGCGGCGCCGATCGAGGTCCCCGGTATCGGGGCCATCGAGATCCCGAACGAGATCGCGGCGCAGCTGGGCCTCGCCGCTCCCGGAATCATCACTCCGGCACAGGAATCCACGGGCGGGGAAGCCGGTGATTTCCGTCCCGTGACGAATTCCGATGCCGATGGCCGGATCCCGGGCGTCGGTGAGGCGGACGCCTCGCGGATGGTCGCGATCCCCGAACGGGTCGCCATCACTCCCGCGGACCCGCTGCAGGATCCCGTTCCGGTGCAAGCACTCTCGCCCGAACCGCTGCGCCCGGCGCCCGCGCCGGAGGTGCGCTCGGTGGTGGTGGCCGGCCTGGGCACCTTCCAGCTCCCGAGCAGCCTGCCCCCGCTGACCGGAATCCCCGGGGTCACCGATGCCGCGGCCGCGCCCGCGCCGGTACCCGCGGCCATGCCGAGGACGACGGCCGGGCAGCGCGCCATCGAGGCGGCCCGCAGCAAGCTCGGCGCGTATTACCGCGCGGGCGGCAACGGCCCGGACTCCTTCGACTGCTCGGGTTTCGTGCAGTGGTCCTATCGCGAGGCCGGAGTCGAATTGCCGCGCACCAGTTATTCGCAGCTGGCTTCGGGCACTCCGGTGCCATTGGACGAATTGCAGCCCGGCGATCTGGTCTCGTATTACGGCGGCGGTCACTCCGCGCTGTATCTCGGAGACGGCAAGATCATCCATGCCAGTGACAACAGTTCCGGCGTGAAGATCTCACCGCTGAACAATATGCCGGTGACCGGAGCCCGCCGCTTCTGATCGAACCCGTCAAGTCCCGAAAACGTTTTACGATACAGGGATCAATCGGCCGAATTCGTGAGGTGCGAGATGGGCAAGAGGCTACGACTCGGTGGCAGGCGATCGGCGGCGATCGCATTCACCGCGCTCACCGTCGCCGGACTGTCGACCGTCACCGCCGCACCGGCATCCGCCGCCCCGGTCTGCGCGGGGGCGGGGCAGCCGACCTTCACGGTGGCCACCGTGCCGGGTGCCGCGCTGGAGGGCATCACCGTCGATCCGGCGGGCAGAGCCTTCGTCACCGATCTGGTGAGCGGTCAGGTCTTCCGCATCGACGCGCCGGGCGCTCCCGCGGTGCCGATCGCCCGGGTGCCCAGCGGTGGTGCGGGCGCACTGGCCTGGCTGCCGGACGGTCGCCTGCTGGTCGGCTACGGCGCGGACGCGCGCGCGGCCATCGGCGACAGCATCCGCCATGCCGGTATCGTCACCGTGGATCCGGACACCGGGGCCATGGCTCCGTTCGCGGCCGGGCTCTCGGCGGCCGACGGCATGGATGTCGCGCACGACGGAACCGTCTATGCCACAAACGATTTCGGCTCGCTGGTGGGCCGGGTGTATCCGAACGGCGCGGTGCAGGCGGACTGGGCGAGTTTCCCCAGCGCCAACGGCGCGGTGCTCGACGCGGGCAATGGATACCTCTACGTCTCGCGGACCTTCGTCAATCCCGGCGTGAGCCGGATTCCGACGGCCGCCCCCTGGGCCCCACAGTCCCTGCTGGACCTGTCCGGCGGCGACTTCTTCGACGCTCCCGACGGACTGACCCTCGACGCGGCGCAGCGCCCGGTGGTGCCGTTCAACCCGTCGGGTCAGGTGGTGCGCATCGACGCCCCGGGCCAGTACTGCGTCCTGGGCTTCGGACCGCAGCTGACCAGCGAGGTGCAGTACGGGCGCGGCGATCGCGGCTTCTCGGCCGGTCGGCTGTTCGGCATCACCTTCACCGGCCAGGTCTACGAGATTCCCGGCGGGTTCGACCCCGATGCCCGCACGGCCGCGCCCTGACGGTCGACGGGTTCGGTGAGCAGTCCGACGATCATGGCGATGATGTTGTCCTGCACATCGTTTCGCTCACCCGCGGTGGGCAGGTCCTGGCTCTCGTAGTCGGCGAGCAGGGCGAAGATGACGGTGCTCATGGCGCGCAGCCGGTAGGTGCGCTGCGCGCGTCCCAGGTCGGGTAGCGCCCGGTAGAGCCGGGTCACGATCTCTCGCGTTGCGTGCCAGCGCTTTTCGCTCAGGTCGGGTCCGGTCAGCGCCGGATGCGAGCGGGCCTGCTCCAGGAACCGCGCGTAATGCGTGGATCCCTCGGCCCGGGGCACGTCGAACATGGGGCGCACCAGGATGTCGACCAGCGCGGCCACACTGTCGGGCGCGCCCGCGGCCCGGTGGGCGGTCAGCAGTTCGGTGCGCCGCGCCTCCAGCGCGGGCTGATGGCGTTCGATGATGGCGGTGATGAGCCCGTCCCGGGAGCCGAAGTGGTAGTGCACCGCGGAGTTGTTGCGCTGTCCAGCCGCCACCGCGATATCGCGCAGGGCCACATCCGGCCCGCGTTCGGCGATGGTGCGCTCACCGGCGAGCAGGATGAGCTCGCGCGCGTCAGGACTGTTCACCGGGTCACTATAGGACCGGGTCGCGCCGTCCGGTTTCGGCGCGTCGGGTACCACCGGCCGTGTCGCGGCGGTCGCAGGCTGTTCGATCGGAGGCGAACGCTACGTTGCGTTCACAATGCGGGTAATGAACGAATGCCGTAGGGATCGGGATAACGCCTGCCGCACAAGCGAATTCGCGATTCCGCCGCGCCGCTGTCCGATGCAATCAGCCAGGTCGTGTGTTGCAATAGGTTGGAGCCCCTGCCGCTTCGGCGGCACTCTGATGAAGGAGCCGCTCCGATGCCCGGAGGAAGACTCAGCCAGGAGGATCGCCGTCTCATCGCCGCGGGCCTGGCCGACGGGCTCGGCTACGCCGATATCGCCCGTCAGCTGCACCGTCCCACCTCCACCGTGAGCCGCGAGGTGACCCGCAACGGCGGCCCGGGGCGCTATCGCGCGGATCTGGCCCAGGCCGCCACCGCGGTGCGCTCGCGGCGTCGCGCTCCCCGGCCCAAGCGTCCCGAAAACCCTTCCGGCGCAGACGGATACGGCCGAAGCGAGGCGCTGCTGGCCGAATTCAGCGGCCAGTTCGCGGCGTTGTTCGCCGAGGCCGGGATGCCCAAGATGGCCTCGGCGGTCCTGGCCCGGCTCTACGCCGCGGACTCCGGCAGTCTGACCGCCGCGGAGCTGGTCGCACATCTGCGGGTGAGTCCCGCCACCGTGTCGGCGGCGGTCGGCCGGCTCGAGGAGCAGGCGCTGATCCGCCGCGACCGTGACCCGGGCAGTCGCCGCGATCGCTACTTCATCGACGAATCCGCCTGGTATCGCGCCACTCTCGCGAGCGCGCGGGCCAACGAGCGGTTGGCGGCCAAGGCGCGCGACGGCGCGGACGCGCTCGGGTCGGCCACGCCCGCCGGGCTGCGGCTGCTGGGCATGAGCGAGTACCTGGAGCGGGTGGGCCTGGATATGGTCCGCTCCGCGGAACGCTGGCGCGCGCAGCTGGCCAACTGAGAACCGCTGTGCCGGTGGGTGACTGGCGTCCGACAAGGGACCGGAGCGCCGATGCGGAACTAGAGCGCCGGGGCGCCGGGCGGCGAACCGCGGAATGGATTTCCGACGGCGATTCCCGGGAACCTGCGGTGAATACGATCCACATAGCGGCGCACGGTGGAGAGTTCGGCACTGATCGATTGCCTGGCCTCCGCGGTCGGCGCGGTCTGTAATCGCCTGGTCAGTTTGACTACATGCTTTTCCAATTCATCCAGGAAGATGCGAGCCTGAGCTAACTCCGGATCCTCGCCGGTGTCGGGATTGTCGAATCCCCTGTACTGCATATCGCGGAAGTATTCCACGCAGGCCGCCTCCGTGCCGCGCAATTCGATTGCGTACGCGGAGAATTCGCCCTTCGCAGCATTGCGTGCGCCGCATTGAAACCCGCGTGCCGGGGTCGCGGGTCGCCCGCGCTGCGCCGCGGCGTGGAGGCGAACAGGCAATCGGACACTGGTAGCCTCGCGAGGCGAGCAGCCCCGGTGGTCCGGGGTGTTCGGTTCCCGCACGCCCCTCCGACAGGAATTCGAATGGCCATCAGTTACCTGGAATCGATCGTCGTCGGCGCACTGCAAGGGGTGAGTGAGCTCTTCCCCGTCTCCAGTCTGGGCCACAGCATTCTGCTGCCCGCCCTGGTGGGCGGTAAGTGGGCCGATGATCTGAGCATGTCCGGCAAGGATTCCCCGTATCTGGCGCTGCTGGTGGCCATGCATGTCGCCACCGCGCTGGCCCTGGTGATCTTCTTCTGGCGCGACTGGGTGCGCATCTTCCGCGGCCTCTGGGATGTGGCGCTGACCCGGCGGATCCGCACGCCCGAGGCCCGGCTGGGGGTGCTGCTGGTGATCGCCACCATCCCGGTGGGTCTGGCGGGCCTGCTGTTGGAGAAGGCGGTCCGCACCTATCTCGGCAATCCGATACCGACGTCGATCTTCCTGGCGATCAACGGTTTCGTGCTGTTGTCGGCGGAGATCATGCGCAAGCGCGACCACGAGCCCGACTTCGAGTTCCGCAGTCCCACCGGCCGCACCGCGGACCTCTCGATGGAGGACACCATCGTGCTGCCGATGACCGATCCGGATCGCGCCTCGGATGTTCGCCTGTCGCGCCTGAGCATTCGCGACGCCACCCTGATCGGCGCGGCCCAGATCGCCGCGCTCTTCCCCGGCATCAGCCGCTCGGGCAGCACCATCGTGGCGGGCCTGTTCAAGGGCATGCGCCACGAGGACGCCGCCCGCTTCGCCTTCCTGCTGGCCACCCCGGTCATCCTGGCCGCCGGTGTGCTGAAGACGCCGGAGCTGTTCAAGCACGAGAACCACGACATCCTCGGCCCGGCGCTGGCGGGCAGTGTGGTGGCGGGCGTGCTGTCCTATATCTCGGTCAAGTTCCTCACCGCGTACTTCGAGACCAAGACGCTGACCCCGTTCGCCATCTACTGCCTGGTCGGCGGTCTGGGCAGCCTGGTCTGGTTCACCATTCGCTGAGTCGGTCGGCGGCAACGAAAATGCGCCGGTGCGCACCTGGAAGGGGTGCGCACCGGCGCATTTCATTTCAGCTCAGTGCGTAGGTGTCGTGGTCGGCGGCACCGTGGTCGTCGTGACCGGCACCGTGGTGGTGGTCGGCGCGACGGTCGTGGTGGTGACCGGCGGCGTAGTGGTGGTGACCGGCGGCGTAGTGGTGGTGACCGGCGGGGTCGTGGTGGCCGGGTCGGTGGTGGTCGGCGGCACCGTCGTGGTGGTCGGCGGCACGGTGGTCGCGCTACCCGGCGTGGTGGTGGCCGGGGTCGTGGAACCGCTTGCGGGCGTACTGGTTCCGGACGCGCTCGCCCGCGCCGCGGCCAGCACGTTCGGGGTGGTGGTGGCTGTCGGCGAGGAGGTCAGCGTGTGCGGGTCGAGCTGCTTGGCCTGCGCCTGCTTGGCCAGCTCGGTCAGCCACGCGGCCGCGTAGTCCGCGGAGCTCACCTGCTTGCCGTTGTCCGGGTTCTGGTCATGCCAGTAATCGAAGTGGTGGCCGGTGCCATTGGGGCCCAAGGTCAGGTTGTACGGGTCGTTCAGGAGCACCGGGATGGTGTTCTGATTGGTGGTGATCAGCCCGATGACCTCGTTGAACACCTTCTGCGGCAGGTAGGCCAGCGGCGACATGGTCTCGGCCTGAATGGCATCCTGGGCGACCGGCGTCGGGTTGTCCTGATTCGGCTTGTAGTCCGGCGCGGACACCTTCAGCAGCACATCGAGGAAGGTCTCCTTGCTGGTCCACCAGCCCGGATTGTGCGCGATGTCGGCGAAGGCGTTGCCCGCGATCTTGCCCAGCACCACGGCCACGTTCATGCCGCTTTCCGGGGTGAGGGTGTTGTCGTTCTGGATCTGGTCGACATTGATCTGCCGACCCACATTGACCGCCAGCTGCAGCAGCGAGATGTTCTTCGGTGCGGCGCAGGTGAGGTCGCCGTCGGAGCAGAAGGACGCGATGCGGCCGTTGAGCGACCCGAAGTCGCCGGCATGGTCCTGCAGTGCGCCCTGACCGCCCGCGACATCCTTGTTGGTCTGATAGCTCTGGTTGAAATTGTCGGGGTGGCTGGGATCCTTGGCCCCGATGAACGGACCGTCGCCCGCCGAACGGCCCGCGTCGGCGAGGATCACCACACCGGCCACGTTGCCCGGATCGACGATCCCGTACTTGCCGTCGGCCCCGGCGTTCTGGTGCCCGATCTCCATGGCCACGCGGCGCGTGACGTCCGCGCCCTCGCTGTAGCCGACGATCGCGAACTTGGTGTTCGGGCAGGCCGCGGAGATGTCCCGCATGACCTGTTCGGTATTGGCGACACCGGTGTTCACGGCGTCCTCGTAGGTGCTCAGGTTGGCCGGATAGGAGACGTACACGGCCCAGTACGAATTGGAGTCGACCTGCCCGTTGGGCGCGTTGACGATCGGGTCTTCCCAGTGGCTCTGGTAGTCGTCCGACAACGCGGCGGGCAGTTCGTTGCCATTGGCGTCGACCAGCATCTTCGTGGTTCCGGCCTGCGGCGAGTCATTGCGCCCGGCGACCGAGATGGTGACCATGTCATGGCATTCGGTGACCGACGCCTTCAGCGCCGGATCGGCCTGCTTGGAATCCGGTGACGTGTACGCGAAAGTCACCGCCACCACCGCCGCCAAACCCAATGCCGCGGGTGCGGCCACCGCCGATGCGATGCGATGTCGTTTCATGAACGCGCGAATTTCCATGCCCGAATCCCCATTTCACCCCGACAGTGAACCGTTGAGCCCTGTCTGCAGTCGGGCCATCTACCACCGGAGACGTCGTCGCGGGTGACGCGAGCGTTACTTTCGCGAATGAGACGCTATCGCAGCGTGACTCGAGCAGGACAGTGACGCAGGTCCGCGCTGAGACCTGCGTCACATCGGTTTACGCGCCGATCGGCTTGCCGAAGAAGGACGCCAGGGTGTCGCCGATGGTCCCGGCCAGCATCTGGAGCTCACCGGGGGTGCCGAGCATCGACGGCATGTCCGTGGTCGAGCAACCCGGTTGCGCCGCAACGCCATCGAGCCGATCGAAGAGCCACATGAGGGCGGCCGGTCCGCCGGTGACCTCGGCCATGATGTGCTCGCTGGCCCAGTCCCGGGTGTAGGTCACCTGGGCGGCGGGGTCCTGGCAGTAGGTGTTGACGAGCTGGTCGGTCGAACCCAGCGGCAGGATCTCGTCCCACTTCGAATGCCACATGAACACCGGCATGTCCGGCAGGCTCTTACCGAGCCGGGTGTCCTCGAGCATGGCCTGCACGGCGGGCTCGCGCAGCGGGTCGGGGGAGTTGATCAGGCCGGTGATGTTCAGGAACGGCAGCAGTGCCGACTGATACTGCACGCAGAACGGCGCTTTCACCGTGCGCAGCAGCTGGCCGAGCGGATTGAGCTTCTGGTCCAGCATCGCGTTGAAGTCCGGGTATTCGCGGGCCAGGCCGAGTACCGCGCCGAGCACCAGGCCTGCGGTCGCCTGATTGTTGGCCATGAGCAGCGTCGCACCCAGGTCGGCGCCGGTGCCGCCGGAGGCCGCGCCGACGATATTCAGTTCCGGCGCATAGGTTTTGCGCAGTTCGGCGGCGTGCATGGTCGGCATCGATCCGCCCGAGTAGCCGTACATGGCCACCGGCGCGCCCGCCCCGACGCCGAGCGGCGCGAAGGAGGTGGCGGCGCGAATGCCGTCGAGGGTGATCCGGCCGCCCAGCGGTCCGGCCGCGTACGCCGAATTCGGGCCCTGGTGATCGGGGATCACCACCGCGTCGCCCCGCTGCAGGGCCGACTGCGCGAACAGGAATTCGGCGGGCGCGACGATCTGCCCGAGGAAGGTCGCGGCCGAGAACTGTTGCAGCGCATAGGAGGGACTGCAATAGCCCGCCGTGGAGTCCTCGGCGATCTGCACCGAGAGCAGTTTGCGCGGCGTGGGGGAGACCCCGCGCGGCTTGAGCAGGGTGGCCACGGCCGGGATGGCCTCGTCGCGACTGTTGTTGGAGCGGTAGGAGACCTGCCAGGCGTCCACATTGAGCGGGATGAGCCCGAAGTTGGCGACGTTCACCTGCCGGGCCGCGATGATCTCGCCGGGCGC
>NZ_JBSGBY010000099.1:0-18014 GCF_053601505.1 Nocardia sp. NPDC004722 | reverse complement strand
GATGATCTCGCCGGGCGCGGCGGCGGCCACCACGTCGGCGGGCGGGTAGTAGAAGCCGGGATCGAGTTCCGGCGGCAGCGGCAGGATCCGCGCGGGCTGGATGGACGGCGGCGCCGGTGCGTCGGCCGGATCGGCCTGGGCCCCTCCCGCGGTCAGGCCCGCCACCACCAGCGCGCTGACGGATATGGTCCCGAGCCGCACTAATCGGCCGGTCAGTCTCCTGGTCCTCATCGACCTACTTCCTCACCCTGATCCCAGTTGTGAGACTATGCAGTCTCAATATTGCGGGTCTCACTATGTCACGAATGTGATCGGGCTCGCAATATCCATGGCTGGCGGAAAAGGCGAATGCCAGCGGAAACGGCGACTTTCGGTGGAGACGATTTCGACCCTTGCTTGGAGTGCACTCCAGCTGATTACTGTCGGGGCATGAGCAAAATCTGGTTCATCACCGGTGTCTCAAGGGGTTTCGGTCGCGAGTGGACGCTCGCCGCACTCGAACGCGGCGACAGCGTCGCGGGCACCGCACGCGATCTCGCCACCGTCGACGACATCGTCGCCAAGTACCCCGACACCTTCCTGCCGCTGCGACTCGACGTCACCGACCGTGCCGCCGACTTCGCCGCCGTCGAACAGGCCGCCACCCACTTCGGCCGCCTCGACATCGTCATCAACAACGCCGGTTACGGCCAGTTCGGCACCATCGAGGAACTCTCCGAAAAGGAATTCCGAGATCAGCTGGAAACCAACGTCTTCGGCGCGATGTGGGTCACCCAGGCCGCCCTCCCGATCCTGCGCGCGCAGGGCAGCGGCCACATCCTCCAGGTCTCCAGCATCGGCGGCATCTCCGCCTTCCCGAACCTCGGCGCGTACCACGCCTCCAAGTGGGCCCTGGAAGGCTTCTCCCAGTCCCTCGCCCAGGAGGTCGCCCCCTTCGGCATCCACGTAACCCTCATCGAGCCGGGCGGTTTCGACACCGACTGGTCGGGCCCCTCGGCCCGCCACTCCACCCCCAACCCCGCCTACGAACCCGTCCGCGCCGCCCGCAACGCCGCCCGCAACTCCGTCCGCCGCGGCGAACCCACCGCCACCCGCACCGCCATCCTCGCCGTGGTCGACGCGGAACAACCCCCACTCCGCCTCTTCCTCGGCGAACTCCCCCTCACCATCGCCACCGCCGACTACGAATCCCGCCTCGCCACCTGGCGCGAATGGCAGCCGATTTCCCTTGCGGCCCAAGGCGAATAACCGCCGGCGGCGTCAGTCGAAGCGGGACATGGAACGCAGCCGGTCCATGACTTCGGGGGCCGGGTGGTGCTCGACGCGGTAGCGGTCGGGGTAGAGGCCCGCTTCGGGTTTCAGGTCGAGAGCCTCGGCCAGGACGTCCCAGGGCACCGGGAAGGTGTCGCCGGTCTCGACGTCGGTGAGGGTGACGTTGTGGGTGCGGGGGAGCAGCGTGGGGACGGTGTCGGTCCATGGGGCCGAGGTGGATTCGGTGCCGTCCTTCATGCGGAAGTGCATGATCTTGGCGGCGTAATCCTCGATCACTCCCGCGTCGAGATCGGCGCGCAGATTCTCGTATTGCCCGCGGTAGGCATGGGCGGTCAGCGTAGCCTCCGCGTTGCGGATCTCCTTCCACGCCAGGTGATCCCGGGATACCCGATACGGCACCAAACGACCGGCGTCGTCCACCGTGTACGGCACCGGCGAGACCTCCCGCACCGCGTTGTCGAACAGTTCGCGAGCGGCATTCACCAGAAGCAGCACATGTCGTTCGGAAAGCTCCGCACCGGCCAGCACGCCGACGTTCTGTGCGATGAACACCAGCGGCCGTGCCCCGGCCTTCTCGCCGATTCCGGCCAGCCACCCGTCGACCAGCGGCAGCGCACCTGCGTACAGATTGCCGTCCGTATCGGGGATGCGCAGCATCCCGCCGTTGACGCGGGCGTTGTAGCCGGCGACGGTATCGAGCGCGAGACCGGTGAGATTGGCTCGGGCAGTGGCGAATACGGTCTCCGCGTCCACGTCCCACTTCTCCAGCTGGGACGGATGTACCCGCTGCATCGACGTCGGATGATCCACCACCAGCGTCTCCATCAGGCCCGGCAGCAGTGGCCGCCACAGGATGTGGTCGGCGACCCGCATGCCCTCCATCCGGGTGCTGAGTTCACCGGCCTGCCGGATGAGCGGTCGCAACCGCGGGGCGGCCTCCTCCCATTCGCTCGGCGACTTGATTCCGCCCAGACCGGGGCTCACATTGACGAAGTCGAACAGCATGCGATTGCCCTCGCGCGGCGTTACGGACCGGGTCCGCCTGAACACCGTCTCGAGGTTGATCTGACCCCGCGTCCCGCTCGCGGCGGTGTAGCGGATGGAGAAGTCCTCGACGTCGAACTCCGACTCCGTCACCCCGTGCGCCCGCACCATGGCCAGCGCCTGCTCCCCGAACTCTTGCTTCGTACGCTCCGAACCGGACGCCCCACCCAGAAAACTCATGCGCGGCAATCTAACCGAACCCGGTGACACGCGCGCGGCGGCGCTCACACGCGGCGGCGGCCCCAGCGCGGCCGGCGAGAACCCCACTGACGCTGGCGGAAGGCCCGCTCACTGAACCCGGCCAGATGCAGGGCGAGGCCGAGCAGTCCGGCGATGACGAAGGCGTCGGCTCCCACGCCCGCGGTGCGCCCGGCGAGGTCGAGGATGAGGGCGATGGCGAACAGGACGGCGGCGATTATTGCGAACATGTCGGCCGAGTACCCCGCGACTGGCGGAACACACAAACGGCACAGCATGTTTGCGAGAGCTTTTCGTAGCTATTAACAAGAGCGCGCTTATTGTGCGATAAACCGATTCATTCGAAGGTCGTCCGAGCCCTCGTCAGAGGTTCCCTCAAACTGTTCCGGACCACCCCACATCGGCTTGACCTATCGGTCCGACGGCACGTAGCGTCGGTCACACCGATACGTGAGCTGCTTGGAAGGAGGCGTTGTCGGATGTCCATCTCCATCTCCGATCTTCGCCACCTGGCTCACCGGACCGCCTGGGTTCCGGGTCGTGTAGCTCACGGCTTCTGACCAGCCCGTTTCCCGGCGTGCCCCGTTGCGGCCCCGGCATCTCGCTCTGTGTCATCGATTGCGGCATGTCATTTGCCCGCTGTTTCGCGCTCCGGGTACTCGGGCTGCGCCACCGTAAATAGAAAGCTCCTGAAATGGCGACTAGGATTATCGAGAAGACCGCGCACCGAAATGAGGTCGTGCCATGGTAGACGCGCGGATCACGGTCAACGGGAAAGTCACCCCGATTTCCCCTGCGGCACCGCACACCACGGTCCTGGATTTCCTGCGGGACCGCGGTTTCACCGGGAGCAAGGAAGGCTGCGCCGAGGGCGAATGCGGCGCATGCTCGATCATGGTGGCGCGCCCCGGCGTGGAGTCGCCCACCGACTGGATCGCCATCAACGCCTGCTTGGTTCCGGTCGCCAGCCTCGATGGTCAGGAGATCGTCACCGCTGAGGGCCTGGGCGAGCTCGACGGTTCCGGCACCCCCACCGAACTGCACCCCGTGCAGAAGGAGATGGCGGTTCGCGGTGGCTCGCAGTGTGGTTACTGCACCCCGGGCTTCATCTGCTCGATGGCTTCCGAGTACTACCGGCCGACCCGTTGCGCTTCGGCGCACGCGGCCGAGGAGACCACCGAAGCCGAGTCGCATGATCACGAGCACGGCCCCAATGGCTTCGACCTGCACTCGCTGAGTGGAAACCTGTGCCGCTGCACCGGTTACCGCCCGATCCGCGATGCCGCGTTCGCGCTCGGCGAGCCCGAGGCCGACGACAAGTTCGCGCTGCGCCGCGAGCAGGACGCGCCGGAGCCGGTCGCCACCGAGTACTCGCAGGACGGCCGCACCTTCCGCCGCCCGGAGAGTCTGGCCGAGGCCGTGGCGCTGCTGCGTGAGCGCCCGGACGCGGTGCTGGTCGCCGGTTCCACCGACTGGGGCGTCGAGGTCAATATTCGTTCGCGCCGTGCGGATTACGCCATCGCGATCGATCGCCTCCCCGAACTGCGCGACCTGAAGATCGAATCCGATCACCTCGAGATCGGCGCGGCCATGCCGCTGACCGAGATCGAGCGCCGCCTCGACGGCAGCGTGCCGCTGCTGGCGCAGCTGTTCCCGCAGTTCGCGTCGCGCCTGATCCGCAACAACGCCACCTTCGGCGGCAACCTCGGTACCGGTTCCCCGATCGGTGACTCCCCGCCGGCGCTGCTCGCGCTGGGCGCGTCGGTGGTGCTGGCCTCCGCCGACGGTGAGCGCGAGATCGAGCTGGCCGACTACTTCACCGGCTACCGCCAGAGCGTGCGCCGCGCTGACGAGCTGATCAAGTCCGTGCGCATCCCGCTGCCGCTGGCCCCGGTGACCGCGTTCCACAAGATCGCCAAGCGCCGGTTCGACGACATCTCCAGTGTCGCTGTCGCTTTCGCGCTCGAGCTGGAGGACGGCATCGTGAGCCGGATCCGCATCGGCCTGGGCGGCGTGGCCGCCACCCCGATCCGGGCCCGCGACACCGAGGCCGCGCTGATCGGCAAGCCGTGGAACACCGAGACCGTGGAGGCCGCCGCCGCGATCCTCCAGGGCGAGGGCACCCCGATGAACGATCACCGCGCCAGTTCCGAGTACCGCGCCGCGATGCTCGGCCAGAGCCTGAAGAAGCTGTACGCGCAGACCACCGAGGCGGTGCTGTCATGAGCCATCTGTCCGAGCGTCCCGAGAAGCCGGTCGTCGGCGTACCGATGCCGCACGAGAGCGCGTCGCTGCATGTCACCGGCACCGCGCTCTACACCGACGACCTGGTGTACCGCACCAAGGACTGCCTGCACGCCTACCCGGTGCAGGTGTTCAAGGCGCACGGCAAGATCAACTCGCTGAACACCGACGCCGCGTACGCGGTGCCCGGTGTGGTGCGGGTGCTCACCATCGCGGATGTGCCGGGCGTCAACGACGCGGGCATGAAGCACGACGAGCCGCTGTTCCCCGAAGAGGTCATGTTCAACGGCCACGCGGTCGCGTGGGTCCTGGGCGACACCCTGGAAGCGGCCCGGCTCGGCGCCGCGGCCGTCGTGGTGGACCTCGAGGAACTGCCGTCGCTGGTCACGGTGCGCGAGGCCATCGCCACCGAGAGCTTCCACGGCGCGCGCCCGACCATGATCCGTGGCGATATCGACGAGGGTTTCGCCAACTCGGTGCATGTGTTCGAGGGCGAGTTCGAGTTCAAGGGCCAGGAGCACTTCTACCTCGAAACCCATTGCGCCCTGGCGCAGGTCGACGAGGCCGGGCAGATCTTCATCCAGTCCAGCACCCAGCACCCGTCGGAGACGCAGGAGATCGTCGCGCACGTGCTCGGGCTGCACAGCCACGAGGTCACCGTGCAGTGCCTGCGCATGGGCGGCGGCTTCGGCGGCAAGGAGATGCAGCCGCACGGGTTCGCGGCCATCGCCGCGCTGGGCGCCAAGCTCACCGGTCGCCCGGTTCGCCTGCGGCTCAACCGGACCCAGGACCTGACCATGTCGGGCAAGCGGCACGGCTTCCACTCCTCGTGGAAGATCGGCTTCGACGCCGAGGGCCGCATCCAGGCGCTCGACGCCACGCTGACCGCCGACGGCGGTTGGAGTCTGGACCTCTCGGAGCCGGTGCTGGCTCGCGCGCTGTGCCACATCGACAACACGTACTGGATCCCGAACGCGCACGTCGCGGGTCGCATCGCCAAGACCAATACGGTCTCCAACACCGCGTTCCGCGGTTTCGGTGGCCCGCAGGGCATGCTGGTGATCGAGGACATCATGGGCCGTTGCGCGCCCATGCTCGGCCTGGATCCGGCGGAGCTGCGGGAGCGTAACTTCTACGCGCCCAACCAGACCACGCCCTACGGCCAGCCGGTCGGGCAGACCGATCGCATCGGCAAGATCTGGCACCAGACCCAGGACGCCGCGAACTGGGCCGAGCGGCAGCGCGATATCGCCGCGTTCAACGCCTCGCACCCGAACACCAAGCGCGCCTTGGCGATCACGAACATCAAGTTCGGCATCTCGTTCAACCTGACCGCCTTCAACCAGGGCGGTTCGCTGGTGCTGATCTACAAGGACGGCTCCGTCCTGATCAACCACGGCGGCACCGAGATGGGCCAGGGCCTGCACACCAAGATGATGCAGGTGGCCGCGACCACGCTGGGCATCCCGCTGCACAAGGTGCGGCTGGCTCCCACGCGAACGGACAAGGTGCCCAACACCTCCGCCACCGCGGCCTCCTCGGGCGCGGACCTCAACGGCGGCGCGATCAAGAACGCGTGTGAGCAGCTGCGCGGCCGACTGGTCCAGGTCGCCGCGACCCAGCTCGGCGGCAACGCCTCGGACATCCGCATCATCGACGGTGTCGCAACGCTTCTCGGCAGCGACAAGACCCTCGACTGGGACACGCTGGTGCACACCGCGTACTTCCAGCGGGTGCAGCTGTCGGCGTCGGGCTTCTACCGCACCGAGGGCCTGCACTGGGACGCCAAGATCTTCCAGGGCTCGCCGTTCAAGTACTTCGCGTACGGCGCGGCCGCGACCGAGGTCGAGGTCGACGGGTTCACCGGCGGCTACAAGATCCGCCGCGTCGACATCGTGCACGATGTGGGCGACAGCCTTTCGCCGCTGATCGACATCGGTCAGGTCGAGGGCGGGTTCGTGCAGGGCGCGGGCTGGCTGACCCTGGAGGACCTGCGCTGGGACACCAGCGACGGCCCCAACCGCGGTCGCTTCCTGACCCAGGCCGCGAGCACCTACAAGCTGCCGTCCTTCTCGGAGATGCCCGAGGAGTTCCACGTGACGCTGCTCGAGGATGCCACCGAAGAGGGTGCGGTCTACGGCTCCAAGGCCGTCGGCGAGCCGCCGCTCATGCTGGCCTTCGCGGTCCGCGAGGCGCTGCGGCAGGCCGCCGCCGCGTTCGGGCCCGAGGGCACCAGTGTCGATCTGGCGTCGCCCGCGACGCCGGAGGCGATGTTCTGGGCCATCCAGGGCGCGCGCCGGGGTGACGTGGCCGCCAAGGCGCTCACCAACGGGCACGCCGCGAACGGGCACGCCGTGAACGGCAACGGCCACAACGGCAATGGCAGCAACGGCCACGCCAATGGCAACGGCAGCAACGGCAACGGTGTCGCCGTCGGTACGACCGCGCTGAGCGGAGTCTGACATGACCTGGGTGGCCGCGGTCGAACGGTTACGAGCCCGCCGGGAACCCGGCGTGCTGGTGACCGTCGCGACCGTGCGCGGTCACGCGCCCCGCAAGCCGGGCGCGAAACTGGTTGTCGGGCAGACGGAGTCCTGGGGTTCGATCGGCGGCGGCAATATCGAGGCCGTCGCCATCGACCGGGCGCGCGAAATGATCGCGTCGCCCGATCCGGAAACGGAGATCATGGACTTCGCCCTCAACGACAAGGTCACCAACCGGCACGGCGTGCAGTGCTGCGGCGGCGCCGTCAGCATCCTGCTGGAACCGCTGCCGGTGGTGCCCGCCGTCGCCCTGTTCGGCGTCGGGCATGTGGGCTACGAGCTGGCCCGCATCCTGGCCCGCCAGGACCTCGACCTGCACCTGATCGATACGCGACCGGAACAGCTCGCCGAGGAACGGCTTACGGTTCTCGACGACTCCGTCGCGCAGGTGCACGTGCATCGCCCGCTCATGCTGCCCGAGGAGATCATCGGGGAGCTGCCGCCGGGCACCCACGTGCTGATCATGACCCATGATCACGCCGAGGACGCCGCGTTGTGCGATACCGCTTTGCGCACACCGGAACTCGGCTCGATCGGCCTGATCGGCTCGGCCGCCAAATGGGCGCGTTTCCAGAAGAAGCTGGCCACCGAGGGCGGTTTCGACGCCGCCACTATCGCCCGCATCAAGACCCCGATCGGACTGACCGAGATCACCGGCAAGGAGCCCGCCATCATCGCGGTGAGCGTGGCGGCGGATCTGATCATGACCTTCGAGGCCGAGCGGCACGCGAAAAACAGTGTGGCCCCGGTCCATTCGATCGCGGACAGCGCGTAGGACAAGCAGGAAGGCCCCGGTTCTCGACGAGAACCGGGGCCTTTCGCTAATGCTGGCTCAGCGTAGATGTGAGGTGTCGTTGAGCGAGCGCAGCGATGCGCTCCCATCGCCGTGGTACGCCACCTCCGACAGCGAGGCCGCCGCCATCTCCATTCGGAACAGCGACTCGGGCGGCGCTCCCAAGGCCAGCCGCACCAGCGTCCGCAGCGGTGCGACGTGCGAGACAACCAGTACCGTCTGGCCCGGGTAGCGGTTCAGGATCTGGTCTCGCGACCACTCGGCGCGGCGGGCCACCGACTCCATCGTTTCGCCCGTGCCGCCCGGCGCGGCCGCCGGTGAGGCCAACCACGCCGCCATCTCGTCCGGGTGGCGTTCCCGGACTTCGGCGAAGGTAAGTCCTTCCCACACACCGAAATCCGCTTCGCGCAGTCCGGTCGCGAGCTGGACGTCCAGACCCAGTTTCCAGGCCGTCGCCTCGGCGGTCTCCCGGCACCGGCGCAGCGGTGAGGACACCACCGCGTGCACCGGGCCGGATTCCGCGAGCCGGGCGGCGACGGCCTCGGCCTGCCGCCGCCCGGTCTCCGACAGCGCCGGGTCGCTGCCGCCGCTGCCGGAGAAGCGGCCCTCGGGAGTCAAGGCCGTCTCACCGTGCCGCAGCAGGATCAATGTGGTGGGCGCGCCCGGTGCGAATGTCATGACGACACTGCGGCTTTCGTGACGAGGTAGTCGCCGAGCACCAGGTAGTCGATCTCGGTGCCGAGGAAACAGTTCAGCGCGTCGGCCGGTGCGCAGACGATCGGCTCGCCCGCCACGTTGAACGAGGTGTTGATCAGGCACGGCACATCGGTCAGTGCGGTGAAGCGGCGCAACAGCGCCGCCAGTCGCGGGGTGTCGCGGTCGGTGATGGTCTGCACGCGTGACGTGCCGTCCACATGGGTCGCACCCGGAATGACATCCCGGTACTCCGGCCGTACCGGGAACACGAAAGTCATGTACGGAGAACGGGTCTTGCGCCCCATATCGAAGACCGTCGCCGCCTCGGATTCGAGGACGAGCGGTGCGAACGGGCGGAACGGTTCACGATGCTTGACCCGGGTATTGATGACGTCCTTGATGTCCGGGAAGCTCGGGTTGGCGAGGATGCTGCGGTGGCCGAGCGCCCGCGGGCCGTGCTCGAGCCTGCCCTCGAACCAGCCGATGACGACCTTCTCGGTGAGCAGCTTCGAGACCTGGTCGATGATCTCGTCCTCGCCGAGCCGGGTCCAGCCGACCCGATCGTCGAAGTCTCGCAATGCCTGTTCGATCGCAGCGTCATCGTATTCCGGTCCGAGATAAGGGGTTACGGGCAATGGCTGTCGCGGGCGCACGGTGCCGGGGTGATTGAGCCAGGCGTACGCCGCCGCGCCGATGGTGATGCCGGTATCGCTCGCCCCGAAACTCACCTCCATCTCCTCGAACCGCGACCCCTCGAACAGCGGAGTGTTGTTGAGGCAGTTCAGCGCGACGCCACCCTCGAACAACAGATGATTCAGGTCCGACTTCGATTCCAGCGCCCGCAGTTGATGATTGGTGACGACGCCCAGCATCTCCTGTGCCGCGGCCGCCACCCGCGCCTGGTATTCGAGGGTGTCCTCGAACGGCCCGAAGTACTGCTCGAACAGGGGATCGAGGCTGCGCGGGTTCTCGGTCGCCAGCGGCACCCGGAAGCTGTAGCGGCCGTCGGCGTGCAACTGGATCAGGTCCTCGACGAACGGATTCGGCACCGGCGGCCGGGCGTAGCCGGACAGCCCCATCACCTTGTATTCGTCATTGTTGGGCACGAATCCGAGGAAGCGGGTGATGGCGGCGAACAGCAGCCCGATCGAATACTCGGCACCGATGGTGGATTCGTCGAAGATCCGTACGCGCCCGTCGCGGATCTCGCCGAGCACCGTCGAAAACCGTTCCGCGCGACCATCACTGACCAGGAATGCGCTGTCCTTCATGCCCGCCAGGTAGTAGCCGGTCATGGCGTGTGCCACGTGATGCGGGACGAACACCACCTTGGCCGGGTCGGGCGTGAATCCGGTGCGCGCGGCGAAGTCGGCGAGAATCGCTTCGGGACCGACGATTTCGCCGAGAATCTCGATTCCCGCCAGTTCCTCGGCGGTCCACTTCCACGGAATGGCGAGGACGTCCACGTCGGCGAAGTCGATCCCGGCCTGATCCAGGCACCACCGCACCGAATTGATCGGGAAGTCGGTGGTCTTCTTGTCCCGGTTGAGCCTTTCCTCTTCCACGGCCGCGACGATCTCGCCGTCGATCAGCAGGGTGGCGGCCGCGTCGTGGCCCATGAGGTAGTGCTTGTCGATACCGACGGCGCCGAAATTAGCGGCGAAGAATTCCGAGACTCGGCTGAAACCGTTGCACGCCAAGACGATCATCGTAATTTCCTTCTTTGCCGAGAACGAGATCGCGGACGAGCGCACCGGCCGCGGGCGCCTGGCACAGCCCCTGGCCGGAGAACCCCGCCGCGTAGAGGAAGGGACGGGCGGGATCGCGGCCGATGACGGCCACGCCGTCCGGGCTCACATCGAGATCCCCGCTCCACCCGTGACCGAGGCGCTGCCCCGCGAACGCCGGATAGGTGGCGCTCAGCTGCCCGGAGACCCGTTGCCGCCAATCCGCCTGCGACTCATCGGGACCCGGGCGGCCCATGCCGACCAGGATGAGATCGCCCCAGGAGCGAATGCGCAGGCTCGACGGATGCAGCGTCATGGGCAGCGCGTGCGGCGCGCTCGCGGGCGCGTCGGTGAGCAGCAGATCGACCGGGTAGGTCGAGACCGGCAACTCCACCCCGGCCATGGCGGCCACGGTGTCGGCCCACGGACCGGCCGCGCAGACGATGGTGTCGGCCAGAATGCTGCCGGTGGGCGTGTGCACCCGCCCGTCGGGATCGATACCGGTGACCGGGGTGTGCGTGCGCAGCACGGCCCCGGCGCGCTCGGCCGCCGCGGCGTAGGCCCGCACGATGGCGGCCGGATCGCAGGCGTACGCGTCGGGCGACCAGGCGGCCGCCACGATGGTGCTTTCATCCAGCAGCGGGTTGCGTAGCGCTGCCTCGGCCGCGGTGATCAGTTCGACCTCGACTCCGGCGGCATGCTGGGCGTCCAGCTCGCGCCGGAAGTCCTCCACCTGCGGCTGCTCGGTGAAAAGCACCAGGAACCCGACCCGCTGCAACAGCAGATCGGTGCCGGTGCGCTCGGCGAGCTCGTGATAGCCGGCGAGACTGCGCACGGCGAGACCACTGGTCAGGGGACTGCCGGGGAAGTAGGTGCGGATGACGCCCGCGGTGTTCCCCGACGCTCCCGAGCCGAGATCCCCGCGCTCGAGCAGAACGGTGCCGACACCGGCCTCGGCGAGCTGAGCCGCGATGGACGTGCCGATGACGCCACCGCCGATGACCAGTACTTCCGTGCGCTCCACGCTCGGTGCGCTCACGACTGCGAACCCACTTCCGCCGGGCGGTGCTGGCGCAGGTGGTCGCCGCTGTCCCACGGGTACAGGTGCAGGTTCCACGCGCCGAGCGTGTTCACGTAGAGCGCCAGCTGGCTCACCACGGCCAGGAAGTCGTCGCGGTCGAGCTGGTCGAGGCAGGCCAGGAACCGCTGGGTGAAGGCCCACAACGGCTCCAGACCGCAGTAGCCCAGGAATTCGGCGGGCACCCCGACCAGCAGCCGCGTCATGTGCCGCAGCGACTCCATCGGCATGTCCTGCACGGCCGCGCGCACCAGACCGCCATAGGAGGCGTAGCCCAGCGGTCGGGTCTCGCCGTTGACGAACAGCAGGGTCGGCAGCACCGTCTCGAAACTGCCTGCCCCCGAAGGGATCACGCCTCGATGCAGCTCGGCCAGCTCGATCGGCTCGGTCAGCCAGATGCGCTCGGTCTCGGCGTGCACATCGTGGATGAGCCGGTTGGCGTCCGCGTCGGCGGCGGTCAGATGCGGAATGCGATGCCCGCTCTCCGCACCCGCCTTGCGGACCTCGACCAGAATCGGCTGCTTGGTGGAATACACCGAATCCCACACCGCCCGACCGGCTTCCAGCAGCGCGGGGATGTCCTGCTCGCGAATCCGGCCCACCGGCGCGGCGGGCATCGGTTCGGTCAGCGTGCCGTACTTGATGCCCAAATGCTGTAGCGCGGAAAGGAATACGGTCCCGTCCGGCGCGTCCCGGCGATCGGCGATCTTCGTTTCCGCGGGCACGTGCAGCAGCGAGGGGATCGGCGCGACGTGGTAGAGGTGTTCGCCCGCGACCAGGGCATGGCCTTGCAGGCTGCGGTAGGGGAGCGCCTCCCACAGCGCGTCCGCGAGTTCTTCGTTGCGACCGTCGAGCTCCGCGGTCACGGTGATGCCGATTTCGGGCCAGACGATCTCGATATGTCGGCCGGACGATGACGTCGACGGCGATGACTCTGACAAGGGTTTCTCCTTCATGGCGAGGTCGGCGCTACCGCTGTGCGAAGTGGTCGCGCACGGCGTCGACCTGCTTGGCCATCATGTCGATGATCGTTTCGACCACCTCGGTGTCGGCGTCCTCGGCGATGGTCAGCTCCCGGGTCCAGTCGAAGAAGCTGCGATTGGGGTCATTGGTGATCTCCCGGACACGAATGGTCGCGACATAGAGGTCGACGCCCATGGTCGGTTCGATCGAGCGGTAGGTCTGCAGCCGCTTGATCTCGTCGCGCCCGGCGATCTCCTGCTGCACCAGCCCGTCGCTGAACACCAGCGTGAAGTTGTAGAGCGCCGGAACCCGCTCCGGCCCGGCGTCACCGACCCAATGCACGTCCTTGGCGGAGGGGCCGGAAACGATCGACACCAACTGCAGGGCGTCGCGGACGACGGCCCAGACGGCCGCCGGATCGGCGTCGACGACGCTCGAGTGATACATCGTGTGCTTGCGCTGTACAGCCACGTAAAATCCTTGTCCGGCAAGGTAATTGCCTCGAAATCGCAAACTTCACAATGAAGTACACAGGCGGCCGAGCCGGTAGAACCAGGGATGGAAGCCACGAACAGTGGCCCCGGTCACAGCTGGTATTTCGTAGAGTCACACCAATGTCATTTCGCTGCGAAAGCCGTTGTGCGGCAACGTGAATGAATTCAAGACGGAATTTCCGGGGGCTGGCCGCCCGGAAATCCCGAAATTTACGATGCGTACCAGAATCGCAACCCGCTGACCAGGGCAAAAGCACCCGATTCGTCCTTCTCTACGAAAGAGGGGTCCCCCGCCGCGACCCTTTTCATGGAATCCGCCCTAGCTGATAGGCCCGGCCGCGCTGTGTACTCCTAATCACACAGTTGCAGCAACGTAAGGGATCAGTGCCGTGGACTTCTTCCCCGGAGTCCCTGCCCTATCCACAGAGGAGTGACCATGACCGCGACCGAAGTGCCCCTCCAGGAGCTCGAACGCGCCTGGCTGGACGAGGCGATCAAGCTGGCCACCACGAGTGTGCACAAGGGCGGCGGCCCGTTCGGCGCCCTGATCGCCAAGGGCAGCGAGATCGTCGCGGTCGGCCACAACCAGGTCACCGCCACCCTCGACCCCACCGCGCACGGCGAGGTCAGCGCGATGCGCGCCGCCTGCAAGGAACTGGGCACCTTCTCCCTGCAGGGCTGCGTGCTCGTCACCTCCTGCGAGCCGTGCCCGATGTGCCTGTCCTCGGCCCTGTGGGCGCGAGTAGACCGGATCATCTTCGCCGCCGACCGGCACGATGCCGCCGTCGCCGGGTTCGACGACCGCAAGTTCTACGAGCTGTTCGAGACCAAGCCGGCGGGCGAGGACTGGCCGACCACCATCGAGCGCCTCGAGCTGCCCAACGCCAACGCCCCCTTCGAGGCGTGGCTGGCCAAGACCGACCGTATCGACTACTGATTCGATACCCGCAGCTCAGCGGCGGTACGACCTTCGGGTCGTGCCGCCGTTTCGCTTTGTCCGACAGGCATGTCAGGGGCATCAGGGGGCATGTCAGGCCGGTGTCAGGTCCGTATCAGGGCGGCTGGCCAAAGTCATCGGCATGAACAACACAGCAATCGCCGCCTCCGGGTTGCGGAAGTCCTACGGGGACAAGAAAGTCCTCGACGGGATCGACCTGACCATCGCGGCCGGATCCATTTTCGCCCTGCTCGGCCCGAACGGCGCGGGCAAGACCACCACCGTGAACGTGCTGACCACGCTGGCCCAGGCCGACGGCGGCACCGCCTCGGTCGCCGGATTCGACCTGGCCACCCAGGCCCGGTCGGTGCGCGCCTCGATCGGGGTGACCGGTCAGTTCGCGGCGGTCGACGATCTGCTCACCGGCGAGGAGAACCTGCGCCTCATGGCCGATCTGCACCGGTTGAAGGGCGCCGACGCCAAGCGGGTGGTGACCGGACTGCTCGAGCGCTTCGAGCTCACCGGCTCGGCGGGCAAGCAGGCTTCCACCTATTCCGGCGGTATGCGCCGCAAGCTGGATCTGGCCATGACGCTGGTGACCAAGCCGAACATCGTGTTCCTGGACGAACCCACCACCGGCCTGGATCCCCGCAGCCGCCGCACCATGTGGGAGATCGTGCGGGAGTTGACCGCCGACGGCGTCACCATCTTCCTCACCACCCAGTACCTCGAGGAAGCCGACCAGCTGGCCGACCACATCGCGGTGCTCGATCAGGGCCGCATCGTCGCCGAGGGCACCGCCGAGGAGCTCAAGCGCCGGGTGCCGGGCACCCATGTGCGCCTGCGCTTCACCCAGCTCGCCGACCTGGACGCGGCCGCCGCCATCCTGCCGAACGCGACCCGCGACGAGGACGCCCTCGCGCTGCGGGTGCCGGGTAGCACCGGCTCGAAAGCCCTGCGCGCCCTGCTGGATCGGCTCGCCGACCACTCCCTGGAGGCCGACGACGTCTCCATCCACACCCCCGATCTCGACGATGTCTTTCTTGCCCTGACCGGGCACGCCACCACGGAGGCCGAAGCACAATGAGCACCCTGACCACCCCCACCACCGTCGCCCCCGCCACCGTCTCCGGCGCGCTGTCCGACTCGATCGTCATGTTGCGCCGCAACTTCAAGCACATCGCCCGCAATCCGGTCACCATCTTCAACGCGGCCCTGATGCCGGTCGTGATGATGCTGATCTTCGTCTACGTGTTCGGCAGCGCCTTCGACGTCGGCGACCACTACGTCAACTACGCCACCCCCGGCATGATCCTGCTGGCCATCAGCTACGGGCTCTCGGGCACCGCGGTGTCGGTCAGCTCCGACATGGCCAAGGGCGTCATCAACCGGTTCAAGGTCATGAGCGTCTCCCGGGGCGCGGTGCTGACCGGCCATGTGGCCGCCACCATCGTCACCAATGTGATCGCCATCGCCGCCGTCATCGGCGTGGCCTTCGCCCTCGGATTCCGTTCGCCCGCAACCGCTCCGGAGTGGCTGGGCGCGATCGGCGTCATGCTGGCCACCTCGTTCGCGGCCTCCTGGCTGACCGTCGCGCTGGGCATGGCCGCCAAGACCCCGGAGTCCGCGGGGATGGCGGTGGTGCCGTTGATCATGCTGCCCTTCCTGAGCAGCGCGGTCGTGCCCGCCGACAAGATGGGGCAGGGTGTGCGGCAGTTCGCCCAGTACCAGCCCTTCACGCCGATCATCGAATCCCTGCGCGGTTTTCTCACCGGACATCCGTCGGGCGGCTACACCGCCGCCGCGCTGGCCTGGGCCGTCGGATTCACGGTCGTCGGCTACTTCTGGTCGCGGGCGACGTTCAACAAGCGGACGTAGGTCAGTCCGCGAAGGTGGCCTCCGCCAGCTCCCGCCAATCCGATTCCACACCAACCCTTGTCGCCTCGGTGAAACCCACTTCACCGAGGCGACTTCGTGTTTCCCGCTCGATCCGCTCCACATCCGGCTGGGAGCGATCGGGCATGCCGCGCACGACGGCACTCGCGGCCAGCAGCGCGACCGCGTGCTCGTCGCGGCCCTCCCGCAGGGACAGATCCGCGAGTCCGACCAGCATCCGGGCCAGCAGGGGAGCGGCCACCCGCTCGGAGACCGCGTCCAGCGCCGCCCGCAGCTCACCGCGGGTCTGGACCGGATCCTCGGCGAGATAGCCGAGCAGGACATGGATTTCGACCGCGACGTATTCCGCTTCGGCATCGATGCCCTGGGCGCCGGCGATCCCGAGCTGGCGGCGTGCCTCCGCGACGTCCCCGCTCCAGCGGGCCAATTCGGCCCGCTCCAAGGCCAATTGGGCCAGCGAACCGGGCCACGCCGTGCGATCCGCCCAGCGTTGCGCCTCGGCGACGGCGGCCGTGCTCGCCTCCGAATCACCCAGCAGCCAGAACAATTGGGCCTGCCGCGAGCGCATCCGGGCAATGTCCTCGATCGCGCCGACCTCGGTGACCACCGCGATCGCCTGTTCCAGATGTGCGGCCGCACGGGCGAATTCACCGCTCATGGCGAGGCGTTCGGCGAGTTCGGTGAGCGCGAACGAGATGCCCCAGCGTTCACCGACGGCCCGGAACTCGGCCAGCGCGCGCTCGAGATGCTCATCGACCTCCGGGCCGTCCTGGCCGAGCATGACTCGCATCTTGCCCAGTTGCAGGCGGGCCAGGGCCCGTACCCACGGATCCTCGTCGGTGAGCAGCGCCTCGAAGGCGGGCAGATACTCGTCGGGTCCGTGCAGCATGCGTTCCAGGGCGGTGACGAACACCAGGGCCGGATGGTGACGTGAGTCGTTGCCGCTTCGGTCGTGGTCGGCTCTGCTGCCGTGCCGGTGGGCCTTGGTGATCCATTCCTCCACGGCGAACTGATCATTCGGCCCGGTGGTCGCGAAATGTACGACCAGCCCGTACACCGTGGCGAGCGTCTCGTCATCCACGGTGCTCTGCGCCTGCCTGGCGGTGCCCTGCGCCTGTCCGGCGGTGCCCGCCAGCCGCTCGGCGGTGTCGGCGGCGGCGGTGACCAGTTCCATGCCTTCGGTCTTGTGACCGCCCAGCCACCAGTACCAGCCGGCCGCCGCCGCGAGCCGGGGCGCCCCGTCGGCGTCCCGCGCGGCCAGCGCGCCGCGCATCGCGGCGGCGATATTGTCGTGGTCGGCCTCGAGGACGGCGAGCCACTCCAGTTGTTCGGCGCTGCGCAGGCGGGGATCCGCGGTCGCTGTCAGCCCGGTGAAGTACGCGAGATGGGCGCGGCGCGCCGAATCCGCTTCTCCCGCTTCGTCGAGCCGTTCCCTGGCGTACTGGTGGATGGTGCCGAGCATGCGGTAGCGCGGGCCCTTGTCCTCGGTGACGACCAGCAGCGACTTCTCGACGAGGGCGGTCAGCAGTTCCAGCACCTCCCACTGCTCCACGGTGTCTGCGGCGCAGACCTGTTCGGCCGCTTCCAGACTCGTGCCACCGGCGAACACCGCCAGGCGGCGCAGCACCGTGCGCTCGGCGTCACCGAGCAACTCCCAGCTCCAGTCGACCACCGCGCGCAGCGTGCGATGTTGCGGGATCGCGGTGCGACTGCCACCGGTCAGCAGCCGGAAGCGGTCGTCGAGCCGGGAGGCGAGCTGGTCGAGGGACATGGTGCGCAGCCGGGCGGCGGCCAGTTCGATCGCGAGCGGAATCCCGTCCAGCGCACGGCAGATGCGGGCCATGGTGGCCAGCGCGGCGGCGCCCGAGCCGATGTCCTTGCGCACCGCGCTCGCCCGGTCGCGCAGCAGCTCCACGGCGGGGGAGGCCGCGATCGCGGCCGGGTCGGCGTCCGCGGCGGGCAGGCTCAGCGGTTCGACCTGCCACAGCGCCTCGCCGGTGATGCCGAGCGGTTCGCGGCTGGTCGCGATGATCCGCAGGCGGCGGCATTCGCCGAGCAGCCGGTGCGCGAAGGCGGCCGCGGCCTCGATGATGTGCTCGCAATTGTCCAGTACCAGCAGGGTTTCGCGG
>NZ_JBSGBY010000098.1:0-18058 GCF_053601505.1 Nocardia sp. NPDC004722 | reverse complement strand
TCAGGCGGCCGGGGTGGATGTGCGGGTGCAGCCCAAAGAGGGCCAGTCCCTGGACAATCCGTATCAGCAGTCGGTGGGCATCCCGTACGCGGACGTCGACAAGATCGCGGCGCTGCCCGGGGTCCGCGCGGCCGCTCCCGCCACCTACGGCCCGGTGGTGCTGCTGAAGCCGGACGGCAAGGCGGTGCAGGTCGGCGGCGCGCCCACGGTCGGCAACTCGTATCTGCCGCCGGACAAGGCGGTCGGCGTGCCGACCAAGTTCCTCGACGGCGTCGCGCCGAGCAAGCCCGGTGACATCGCGATCAACCAGGGCGGCGCGAACCGGGCCGGATTGCACGTGGGCGACAAGACCAAGGTGCTGATCCCGTCCAAGGGCAATATCGATGTCACGGTGACCGGCATCTTCGATCTGGCCTCCGACACAGGCGGTTTCATCAACCTGCTCTTCGACTCCGATCAGGCGCGCGAGCTGTTCACCGACGGCAAGCATGTCGCCTACGTCGATGTCGCCGCGCAGCCCGGGGTGAGCGCGAACGCGCTGCGCGACGAGATCGCCAAGGCGTACCCGGATGACAAGGTGCAGAACGGCGATCAGGTCCGAGCGGATCTGAAGGCGCAGATCGCCGATCGGCTGAAGTTCCTCAACTACTTCCTGCTGGCCTTCGGCGCGATCGCGGTGCTGGTCGGCACGTTCATCATCTACAACACCTTCTCGATGCTGGTCACGCAGCGCCTGCGGGAGCTGGCGCTGCTGCGCGCGGTCGGCGCGAGCAGCCGCCAGGTCGGCTGGTCGGTGGTGTCCGAGGCGGCCCTGATCGGATTGATCGGCAGCGCCATCGGTCTGCTGTGCGGTATCGGTCTGGCCTTCGGAATCTCCGCGGCGCTCAAGGCATTCAACGTCGGCCTCCCCGCCGGGCACATGTCGGTGGAGCCGCGCACGGTCGTGATCGCGCTGGCAATCGGCGTGGTGGTGACCATGGTGAGCGCGTGGGCCCCCGCGCGCCGCGCGGCGACCACACCGCCGGTCGAGGCCATGCGGGAGGCGTCCGCGCCGAGCACGGGTGACCGCCGTCTGGGCTCGCCCGCGCAGTGGCTGGTGACCACCCTGCGCAAGGCGAAGCTCGCCGGCGTGGCCGACGGCGCGCAGTCCGTGCTCAGCTCGCGTTGGCTGCGGCCCGGATTCGGTGTCCTGCTGGGCATCGCCGGTGTGGTGCTGGCGGTGATCGGCGCGCAGGGCAGCGGCGGCGATGCCGCGCGCACGGTCGGATTCGGCGCGCTGGGCCTGATCCTCGCGGTGCTGCTGGTCTCGCCCGCCCTGTCCAAGCCGGTGCTGACGGTGCTGGGCGTGCTGGTGCGGCCGTTCGGGACCACCGGGAAGATGGCGCGCAGCAATGCGATCCGCAATCCGAACCGCACGGCCGCCACGGCGTTCGCGCTCACCCTGGGCCTGCTGCTGGTCTCGGCCATCGCCATGCTCGGCGCGTCCGCCAAGGCCAGCATCGGCGACCTGGTCGACAAGGGTGTGAAGGCCGACTACATGCTGGCCGGTCCGCCCGGCGGCATCATCAGCGTCCCGCTGGCCGCCACCGCGGCGGTCAAGAACGTGCCGCAGGTGCAGGACGTGGTGGCCTTCCACGGCATCGCGCTCAAGGTAGACGGCAAGCAGGTGATCGGGACCGTGCCCGAGGGGCCGATGAACTCGGTGCTGAACTACCACATGCAAAATGGCACCGACAAGCTCGGCGACGATGACGTGATGGTGTCGGAAACCTTTGCCTCCGACCACAACTGGAAGGTCGGCGACAGCGTCAACGTCGACACCGTCGACTTCAAGAAGTACAAGGTCAATGTGGTCGGCGTGTACAAGGACACGACGCTGCTGGGCGCGCTGGTCGGCCCGATGAACCTGTACGAGAAGGCCGTTCCGCCCAACTTCCAGAGCAGCTTCCTGGTGGCGTTGAAGGCGGAGTCCGGCGCGAATCTGGCCACCATGCGCACCAACCTGGAGAAGGCCGTCGACCCGTTCGCCATCGTGCAGGTCGAGGATCGCAACGACTTCAAGGGCGCGCAGGGCAAGCAGATCGACACCCTGCTCGCCGTCCTCTACGCGCTGCTGGCGCTGGCCGTCATCATCGCCATCCTCGGCATCGTGAACACCCTCGCACTGTCGGTGGTGGAACGCCGCCGCGAGATCGGCATGCTGCGCGCGGTGGGCATGCAGCGTCCGCAGGTGCGGCGCAGCATCTACCTGGAGTCCATGCTGATCGCCGTCTACGGCGCGGTGGTCGGCGTGGTGCTCGGCATCGGCTTGGGCGTCGGCTTCCTGAAGACGCTCGCCGAGTTCGGCATCGCGACCATCGCGGTCCCCTGGAGTCAGATCGTGCTGATGCTGATCGCCTCCGGCGTGGTCGGCGTGCTGGCCGCCCTGTGGCCCGCCATCCGCGCGGCACGCACCCCACCGTTGGCGGCCATCGCGGATCTCTGATCGACGGGCCCGGGTGAATGGTCGAGTTGTCACCGAACGTTCACCCGGGACGCCCGAATCGGACAGAATCGCTGCATAGCGTCAGCCGCCATGTTTGCTGTGGCTGGGGCGGGGATCGGGACGCGGGTGGTCCTGGCGGATCTGACCCGTACCTATCCGGACGGAACCGGTTTGCTGCCCACCGATCTGGTGATCGAGCCGGGTGAATTCCTGTCCGTCCTAGGGCCTTCCGGCTGCGGAAAATCCACGCTGCTGCGGCTGCTGGCCGGGCTGGATCGGCCGCGGCAAGGGCGGATCAGCTTCGGTGACGATGTGGTCTGCGATGTCGAGCGGGGCGTGTTCGTGCCGCCGCGCCGGCGGGGGCTGGGCATGGTGTTCCAGGATCTGGCGCTGTGGCCGCATCTGACCGTGGCCGCGAATGTCGGCTTCCCACTGCGGGTCACGGGGATCGACCGCGCCGAGACGGAGCGCCGCGTCGGTGAGGCGCTGGCCCGGGTCGACCTGGCCGGGGCCGCCGCGAAGATGCCGCATCAGCTCTCCGGCGGCCAGCAGCAGCGGGTCGCCATCGCCCGCGCATTGGTGGCGCGGCCGAGCCTGCTGCTGATGGACGAGCCGCTCTCCGCGCTCGACGCCGCGCTGCGCGAGCAACTGCGCACCGAGATCCGGGCGCTGACCACCGAACTCGGAGTGACCACCGTCTTCGTCACCCACGATCAGGCCGAGGCCATGAGCCTGTCCGATCGCATCGTGGTGATGCGGGCGGGCCGCATCCTGCAGCACGGCAGCCCGGAGGAGCTCTACCACCGGCCCGCCGATCTGTTCGTCGCCGAGTTCGTCGGCACCTTCAATCCGCTGCCCGACGGCGGCGGGGTGCGGGCCGAATTCGTTCGCGTCCTGGGTGATTCGCCCGCCGGAGCCGGGGAGCTGACCGTGTCGGGGACGGTCCGCTCGCTGGTGTTCACCGGCGGCGCCTATCACCTGCACTGCGAGATCGCCGGGGTCGACCGGCTCTGGACCGTGCCGGATCGGCGCGCCCACGCCGTCGGCACCGAACTGCGGCTCGCCTTGCGCGCGGACGACGTCTTCACGCCCGCCGCCTGAACTTCTCTTCCGCCAAGCCTTTTCGAGAGGAATCCCCGAAATGACTCTGTCCCGACGCGCCTTCGCCGCCGGTGCGCTCGCCTCCGCGCTCGTCCTCGCCGGTTGTGGCTCGGCCACCGACGACAGGTCGGAGGCGCAGGTGTCGAGCACCTGGACCGCTCCCGCCGGACTGTCCGGCGAGCTGACCCTGTACTCGGCCAACCCGCAGGAGCTCACCGACGACCTGGTGTCCGCGTTCACCAAGGCGTCCGGCGTGAAGGTGCACGTCTTCGCGGGCGAGACCGGCAAGGTCACCGCCAAACTCGATGCGGAATGGGCGAACCCGCAGGCCGACATCGCCTACCTGGCGTCCTGGACGCCCGCCGCCAAGTACGCCGCCGACGGCCGCGCCCTGGCCTACCGCCCGGCCGAGTCCGACAAGATCCGCGACGGCTGGGCGGGCAAGGGCGACCTGTTCACCGGCCGCGACGGTTCCGCGCTGACCCTGGTGGTCAATACCAAGGCCATCTCGGCGAAGCCGCAGGACTGGGCCGACCTGACCGGCCCCGACTACAAGGGCAAGGTCGTCATGCCCGACCCCCGCGAATCCGGCACCGCGCGTGACCTGATCGCCGCCATGACCGCGGCCTGGGGCAAGGACAAGACCTGGGAGCTGTTCGACAAGCTCTTCGCCAACGGCATGACGGTGCACGGCGCCAACGGCCCGGCCCTCGACGACGTCACCGCCGGATCGCATGCCGTGGTGCTGGGTGGCGTGGACTACTCCGCCTACGACGCCATCGCCAAGGGTGAACCGCTGCAGGTGATCTCGCCGTCCTCGGGCACCACCGTCACCCCGCGCCCGGTGTTCATCCTGAAGGACTCCAAGAACCCGGCCGCCGCGAAAGCCTTCCTGGACTTCATGTTCGCCCAGCAGGGGCAGCAGATCTCGGCCGCGCACAAGATGATTCCGGCGCGTCCGGATGTGGCGGTCGCCGACGGGACCCGCAAGTTCGAGGACGTCAAGCAGCTCGCGTTCACCTGGGACCAGGTCAAGACCAGCGGCGCCGACGTGCTCGCCGAATTCACCAAGCGCTACCTGGGCGCGGCGTGAGCCTGGAGCTCGACAAGCCCGTCGGGCCGGACCGGGCCGCCGTGCCCGACCGGCCCGGCAAGGCCCGCCGCCCCGGAAAGGGCGGCGGCGCTTGGGCGTTGCTGGCCCTGCTGCTGGTCGGGGTGGCCGCGCCGCTGGTGGCGGTGCTCATCCGAGCGGTCACCGGATACGACGGCAGCCCGTCGGCGCTGGGCCAGCTCACCCGGCCCGCCAACCTCCGCATCCTCGGCAACACCGTGTGGCTGGGCGTGCTGGTCGTGGTCATCGCGACCGTGATGGCCGCGCCGCTGGCCTTCCTCATGTCCTGGACGCCGCTGCGGCGGCATCGGTGGATCGATATCGCCGTCATGGTGCCGTTCCTGACGCCGCCGTACGTGGCCGCCATGGCCTGGCTGGACTTCACCCGTGTCAACGGGCTCGCCGAACGCTGGCTGGGCCCGTTCGGCTCAGTGCTGCGCGAGGCGGTGGAGACCCCGTTCGGCATGGCCGCCATCATGGCGTGCGAGATCTTCACGTTCCTGTACCTGTTGCTGCGCAACCGGCTCGACACCATTCCGGCCAGCGCCGACGAGATGGCCGCGGTGGCCGGGGCCTCGGCCGGGCAGCGGCTGCGCTTGATCGTCGCCCCGCTGCTCACGCCCACCTACGCGCTCGGCGCGCTGATCGTCTTCATCCGGGCCGCGGGCGAATTCGGCACGCCGGTCACCCTCGGCAACCGAATCGGGTTTCCGGTGTTGGTGTCGGAGATCTACGGCAATGTCACCATCGACCCGCTGAATTTCCCTCGTGCCGCGGCGTTTTCGAGCCTGCTGCTGGCCATGGGGATGACCGTGTGGGGCTTGCAGCAGTGGGTGAGCCGCCGCGAGGTGGGTTTCGGCGGGCGCGCCACCCGGCGAGCCAGCGTGGTCGGCGGCTTGACCAGGCTGGCGATGCTCTGGCCCGCGCTCGTGCTGCTGGTATCGGTCGTCGTGCCCTACATCTCGATTCTGTTGGGAGCCATGACGATTCTGCGGTCGAAGCCGCCGACGCCGGACAACCTCACCTTCGACTACTTCACGAAGGTGCTGCGTCCCGGCCGCGGGCTGGAGGCATTGCAGAACAGCGTCGAACTGGCGCTGCTGGCCGCCACCGTGACCACCGTACTGGCCGTCGCGTGCGCCCTGGTGATCGTGCGCCGCGGCCGGGATCCGGAGGCGCGCACCGGCTCCGGGCTGCGTCGCGGCGTCGATCTGCTCGGCGTGGCCCCCGACACCGTGCCGACCATCGTGCTGGTCATCGGCTTCATCTTCCTGTGGAACGCCCCCTGGCTGCCGGTCACGCCGTACAACACGCGCGGCATGGTGGTGCTCGCCTACGTGGTCATCACCCTGCCGATGGCGCTGCAACAGGTGAAGACCGCCTACGCCGCCATCGACGACACGCTGCTGGAAGCGGCCGCCGCCGCGGGCGCGAGCACCTGGCAGGTTCTGCGGCGCATTACGATTCCGCTGCTCATGCCCGGTCTGGTGGCGGGCTGGCTGCTGGCCTTCCTGCTCGGGGTGCGCGAGGTGGTGGCCTCTTCGATGATCCGGCCGTCGTCGCTGCCGCTGCTGTCGCCGTGGATCCTCGGGCAGTTCGACCAGGGGCATCGGGCCGAGGCCATGGCCATGACGGTGATCGGGGTGCTCAGCTCGACCGCGGTGCTGGTGGTGCTGGAATGGTGGCGGCACCGGGTGACCGACCGGGTGGGTAGATGATCCGACTGGCTCACCTCGCCGACATCCACCTGGGTGCCCGGCTGCGTGCGCTACCGGAGTACCCCGGCGGCCCGGTCATCGACCCGGTGCAGACCGCCTACGACGCCTTCGACGCACTGCGGCAACGGATTCTGGCCGAGCGTTACGACGGCGTGCTCATCGCCGGTGACCTGTTCGACCGCCACGAGGCTGACCCGCGCGTGCTCGCCGCCGCCCAGCGGGCCTTGGACGACCTCCACGACGCGGGCATTCCCGTGGCGCTGGCCTGGGGCAATCACGACGCCGAATCGCCACTGCCGCAGCAGCTTCGGACGCCGCCGAGCTGCTGGATCGCGCCCGTCGACGCGCCCGCCACCCACCATTGGCCCGACCTGGGCATCGCCGTGCACGCGTGTTCCATCGCAGCCCGCGACGAGCATCGCGACCTCGCCGCCGACTATCCCGCGCCGCTGCCGGGCGTCACCGATATCGGCGTGCTGCACACCAGCCTCACCGGCGAACGCAGCCGACGCCCGTGCGCCCCTACCACTTCGGCCGTCCTCGACGCCCGCGGCTACGACTACTGGGCCCTCGGGCACATCCACCAGCGCACCTGGATCGGGACCGCCGCCTACGCGGGTAGCCCGCACCCGGCCCGCAAATCCGAGACCGGCCCGCGTGGTTATCTCGAACTGCGCGTCGGTCGCACCCTCACCGCGCACGCCGTCGACACCTCCCCGGTGGTCCGCGAAACCCTCACCGTCGCAACCGAAGACGAGATCTGGAAGCAGTTCGACAACTACCCGGCCACCGCCTCCACCGTGATCTGGACCCTGCACGGGCCCGACCACCTGCTCGAACCCGCCCGCGACGCGGCCCGTGAGCATCCCGGATTCACCGTCGGAAAGCCGTGATCGGGTCGCCTCGTACAGTGGCGGCATGAGCGCAGACGCCCGCCTCCTGATGATCGCCGCCGCGGAACAGCTGGTGGCACAGCACGGGTTCGCGGCGCTGTCGTTGCGGCAGGTGGGCGTGCTCGCGGGGCAGCGCAACAACTCGGCGGCCCAGTACCACTTCGGCACCAAGGACGGGCTGCTCGAGGCGATCATCACCACCCGCTCCGAACGCGGTGAGCAGCGCCGCCGCGAGATGCTCGCCGAACTGGATCCGGCGACCGTCACCGTCGAGGAGATCCTGACCGCGCTGATCCTGCCCGCCGCCGAAACCCTCGCGGCCGCAGGGTATCCCGGCTGGATCGCGCGCTTCACCGACCGCATGATCATCGACCTGAGCCTTGGTCTGATCGAGGCCCGCTGGGCGGCGCATTTCGTGGGGGCGATGCAGGCCGGGCCGCTGCTGGCGAAGGCCCTGCCCGACCATGATCCGGCGCTCATCCGGCAGCGCCTGTCGTTGTTCGTGGTGCTCGCCGCCCGCGCCTTCGCACATCTCGAGACCCAGCACGATCGCGGCGAGGGGCAGGGGGTGGCGGGCATCCACCGCACCGCCGCCGACCTCATCGCCATGGGCACGGTGCTGCTGGGCAGACCCGCCTGACCTAGCGGGCGAACACTCCGAGCAGTCCCGTATCGGTGCCCAGGTAGGCGGACCCGTCGGGGCCGATGGTCATCGACGAATACGTGCTGTCGAAGCCTGGACCGGTGCCCGCCTTCGTCTTGAACACGGTCTTGCCGGTGGCCGCGTCGATGGCGGTGAAGTACCACGTGCCCAGCCCGACCGGATCGCCTTCGCGCGTATAGGTGTAGAGCAGCCCGGTCGCGTAGGAGTGCTTGGACACCACCGACGGCACCGAGGCGTCATTGGTCCACGCCACCGAGCATCCGGTCCCGCCCGGCGCGATATCGATGCGCGCGACCCCCGACCGGCTGTCGCGGCTGCCGCCGTCGACCGCGAGCTGGGTGCCGTAGTTGTTCTCCACGATCAACCCGTTGTCCACCGACACCAGCGAGTTCTCCGTGGCGCTCGCGTACCGCACCGGCGCGCCATCGGGCAGCCGATCCGAAGGCGCGTCGAACACCGGCTGCTTGCAGACCTGTGCGCCCGTATCGCGGCGGTACACCATCACATTCATCGGATCCGCGTTGTCGGTGATGGCGACGTATCCGCTGCCGATCACCGCCGGCGTCGTCCCGGTACCGGTGCTCTGCTGGCCGGGCTTGTGCACGCCGACGTTCTCGTAGCCCTGCCGCCACGAAATCGACGGTCCGCCGGTGGCATCCGCCTGGAACCGGTACATGGCTTTGTCCGTGGCCAGGTACACGCCCTGGGTCTCGTCGGCCGCCAGCGAATTGCCGACCGCCTCACCCGGCAAGGTCATCGATTGCATCGCACCGGAATTCGGGTCGATGGTGCCCACCACGGCATCCTGGCTGCCGACCTGGGTGCCCGCGAGGTTTCCCTTTCCCATGGTGGCGAACCAGATTCGCCCGCTCCAGTCGGGCATCACCCCGACGATCTTGTCGGTCGGAGCCAGCACGCCGCTCAGGTCGTAGTCCCGCACCTTGCGGAACCCCGGCTGCGGCCCCTCGACGGCCTCGATGACCTCGACCGACCGATTCGCGGTCGCGGCCACGATCCGATCCTGGTTGTCCAGGTACACATACGACACCCCGGGCACCGGACCGGTCGGCAGGTCGTACTCGGCCTTGGTGGCCAGCGTGTGCGGATCCAGCCACACCAGCCAAGCCCGCTGCGGCCCAGCGCATTCGGAGAACATGTTCCCCTTGCTGTCGAACATGGTCGCCATGCACGCCCCGATCGGCGACTCCGGCTTGCCCATATACACCTGCCGCACATCGAGATCCCCGCTCCGCGGCCCCGCATGCGCCACCGAGTTGCTCATGTACGAGTCGTCGTGGGCATTGCTGACAGTGCCCGACGACATGTACGGATTGACCGGCACCGCGTCGTTCTCCGCCCACGCGGGCGCCATCTGCCCCGCCACCGCCAGTGCGACGCCGAGCCCAACCACAACCTGAGTCTTCTGCCTGAACTTCACACCTCAATTTAAGACGCGATGTCTTAATCGTGTGACCTGCGTGGACTAAGGGATCTCTGAGGAAATTCGCTCAGAACTCGCCGTGCGCCAGCGCCAGGGTGACGACCGTGTCCGGGAACTGCGGGGCGTCGGCCTTGGATTTGCTGCTCTTGACGATGATCGCGATCACGATGATCACGACGACCAGGACGGCGACGATCGCGGCGATGAGCCAGGCCGTGGTGTTCGAATTCTTCTGCTGAGAAGCGTAATTCGGGGGAGGGGTGGTGCGCGGCGGGTAGCTCGGGGGTGGGGTGTAGGAGGTCTGCTGGTTCGAGAACGTTTGCGGGGCGGGCTGATTCGGGTAGGCGGGCGTCGAGACCGGCTGGTTCGGGTAGGAGGGGGCGGGGCGCGGCGGGGTGGAGTAGGTCGGGACCGGGCCCACCTGCGGGCGGGGCGTCGACGGGGTCGGGGTGTGCGGCTGCTGCTGGATCACCGGCTGCTGCTGGATGATCGGTTGCGGGCGGATCGGCGTCGGCGGGCGCGGGGCGATGATCGGCTGCGGGTGCGCGGGGGTCGGCGGGCGCGGGGGAGCGACCGGGGCCGACAGGGCGCGTTCGGCCGCGATGGCGAATTCGACGCAGGAGCGGAAGCGGTCGGCGGGGCGTTTGGCCAGGGCCTTGGTCAGGACCGCGTCGATGCTGGGCGGGAGGGCCTGGCGGCGCGGGCTGGCGGGGGGCGGCGGCTGCTGCAGGTGGCCGCGGATGACCGCGGCGGGGCTGGTGCCCTCGAACGGGACTACGCCGGTGAGCAATTGGAACAGGGTGCAGGCCAGCGAGTACTGGTCGGAGCGGCCGTCCAGGGTCGCGCCGGTCAGCTGCTCGGGGGAGGCGTAGGCGAGAGTGGCGGTCACCGTGCCGGTCTGGGTGAGATGGCCGGTGTCGTCCCGCAGGCGGGCGATGCCGAAATCGGTCAGGTAGACCCGCTCACCGGAACCGGTCTTGGAGGAGGCGCGGGCCAGCAGGATATTGGCGGGCTTCACATCCCGGTGCAGGACATTGAGGCCGTGCGCGTAATCGAGGGCCTTGGCGGTCTCGGAGATGATCTGCACCGCGCGCAGCGGCGGCAGGCTGCCCGGGCTGATCGAGGAGGCGTTCACGCCGTCGATGAACTGCATGGAGATCCACAGCTGCTCACCCTCGTCACCGCGGTCGTACACGGTGACGATGTTCGGGTGGTCGAGCCGGGCGACGAGATCCGCCTCGCGGATGAAGCGGGCGCGAATCTCGTCGTCGGAGAACATCTCCTGATTGAGCAGCTTGAGCGCGGTCATTCGCGGCAGCCGCGGATGCTTGGCCAGATAGACGGAGCCCATGCCGCCACGACCGAGCTCGCGTTCGATGACGTAACCGGCGAACACATCACCAGAGCGCAAAACGTGCACCCTCTTCCCGAAATCTGCCACGAGACCAAATCCGCTGGCAGCCTATCAGCGTTGGACGACGCTCAATTGTCGCTGACTTGGCATTACCTTGCCCTGCGATACCGCATTACCTGGCCCTGCGATACCGCATCACCCCGCGTTGCGATGCGCCCAAGCCTGCACGTCACCGCGATCCAGCGCCACCGCGAGCAGGTCCGGGAAGCGATCCGGAGTACACGCGAAGGCGGGCACGCCCAATGCGGTCAGCGCCGCCGCGTTGTCGCGGTCGTAGGCCGGTGCGCCGTCGTCGGACAGCGCCAGCAACACGACGACCTGCACACCCGCTTCCTTCATGGACCGGATGCGCCGCAGCATCTCCGCGCGGACCCCGCCCTCGTAGAGATCCGAGATCAGTACGAACAGCGAGTCGGCCGGGCGGGTGATGAGCGACTGTGAGTACGCGATGGCGCGATTGATATCGGTGCCGCCGCCCAGCTGGGTCCCGAAGAGCACCTCCACCGGATCGGACAGCTTCTCGGTGAGATCCACGACGGCGGTGTCGAAGACGACCAGCGAGGTGCGCAGTGACCGCATGGAGGCCAGCACCGCCCCGAACACCGAGGCGTAAACCACGCTGGACGCCATGGACCCGGATTGGTCGATGGCCAGCACCACATCGCGTTTCACCGCTTGCGCCTTGCGGCCGTAGCCGACCAGCCGCTCCGGCACCACGGTGCGATGTTCCGGCAGATAGTTCGCCAGATTCTTGCGAATCGTCCGGTCCCAGTCGATGTCTCGCAGCTTGGGCCGCGACACCCGCGCCGCCCGGTTGAGCGCCCCGCCCACGGCCGCCACGGTCTGCGCCGCGATGCGGCGTTCGATCTCCTTGACCACCTTCTCCACCACCATGCGGGCGGTGGCCTTGGTGGTCTCGGGCATCACCCGGTTGAGGCTCAACAGCGTGCCGACCAGATGCACATCCGGCTCCACCGCCTCCAGCAGTTCGGGTTCGAGCAGCAGTTCGGTGAGGTTGAGCCGATCCACCGCATCGCGCTGCATCACCTCCACCACCGTCGACGGGAAGTAGTGCCGGATATCGCCGAGCCACCGCGACACCTGCGGTGCGGACCCGCCGAGCCCGCCCGACCGCCGCCCGGACGCGCCCTGACCGCCCGAGTCGTAGAGCGCGCCCAGCGCCCGATCCATGGCCTGATCGTCGGCGCTGCCCAGCCCGCTGCCCAGCCCGGCCTCACCCGCGCTGCCCAGCACCAGCCGCCAGCGCCGGGTCTGCGCCTCGTCCATCTCGTTCACGTCCATGTCGTTCATGCCGAAACCCCCAGAATCTCGAGCGCGGCGGTCAGGGCGAGAGTGCCGCGCACGGTGTCGTATTCGCTGCCGCCCGCATCGGTCGCCGCGGGCGCGCCGTGCCGTACCGCCTGCCCGATGGCCTGCCGCTCCCCGGACTCGAACGCCCCGAACGTCCGCCGCAACAGCGGCAGGGTCGCCACGAATTGCGCCTCGTCGAGTCCACACAGCCAATCATCGATGAGCGCCAACAGGTTTCGGTCGTGCACCAGCAAAAGCCCACGCCCGCCCAGGAACCCGTCGATCCATGCCGCCTTGTCGGGAGCCGTACGGCCGACCGACAACGCGGCCGATAGTCGCCGCCCCGATTCCGCGCCGTCGATGCGTTCGGCATCGCAGAGCAGACGCACCGCGCGTCCCACGATCCCGCCGTTCACATCGTCGCGATCGGCGAGCGTGGACAGGGTCGACAGCCAAGTCCCCGTGGCCCATTCGTTGTCGCGGGCGGACAGCGCCAGATGCACCGCGTCGATCTGCGTTCGCAACGAGGCCGCCGCGTCATTGTCCAAACCCGTGACCGCCCCGGGCAGTCCGGCGCAACTGCGCACCAGCAGACTGTCCGCCACCCTGGTCAGCGCCGCACTGTCGGTGCCGCGCACATCGCCGTACCGCGCGATTCGCAGCAACCCGGGCAGCGCCGACATCAGATGCGTCACATCGTGATCCAGCGCCGCCACCGATTCCAGCCGCGTGATCAGCCCGTCGGTGGCCCCGCCGAGGTCGGCCAGCAATGCCTCCTCGAGCGCGTTGGCCACCTTGCCGACCGTCGCGTCCGGGTCGGCGGCGAGGTCGAGGATCTTCGCCTCGGCCGCCGACCGCAGGGTGGTGCCCCAGCGGGACGCCTCGACGATGGAGATCGCCAGTTCCGGCCGCCACCGCAGCGTCCACGTCTCGCGGAAGGTGCCGGTATTGCGCACCTGACTGTCGGTCAGCCGCCCCCACCCGATGTCCAGCAGCCGAAGCCGGTGCAGCAGACGCGATCTCGCCAGCCCACCGTCGGTGCGCAGATCCAGGTCGAGGGTCTTCTCCAGGGCCTGCTGCTTGAGCCGCAACGTCTTGATCTGCGCCCGCAGGTCCGCCTCCAGCGGTACCGTCGGCGTGCCGTCGGGCACCGTCCCCAGCGCCTCGCCGACCACCAGTTCGGCGCTGACCAGCCGCAGCATGGTCTCGTCCCCGTCGCACAGCACCGCCCGGGTGGCCTCGGTGACCTCCGAGAGTCCGGCCAACGGCCGCTCCCGCAGGGTGGCGAGAGTCTCTGCCAGCCGGACGGATTCGATGATGTGCGCACTGGACACCGGCAGATCGTGCGCCCGCAGCGTCCCCGCCACCTTGGTCAGCCACCGCGCGATCGGCTGTTCGGTCTCGGTGAACAGGTGGTGATACCAGCCCGGCGAGGTGACGCCCGCTCCGTACCCGGACGAGCTGGCCAACCGCGAATGGGTCCACGGCACCCACGTCAGCGTGGCCTTCGCCTTGGGCATGCCCTTGAGCAGCCGGGCGTCGGCGGCCGCCGGACCCAGCTTGCCTTCCAGCGCGGGCGCATGCCACGCGCCGCACACCACGGCCAGCCGTTTCGCGCCATCCTTCAAGGACTTTCGCATCACCTGCCGCATCTGCGCCTCTCGTCGCAGCGTGTGCGCGTCCACGGTGATCCGCGCCGACTCGACCGAGAACGGCTGCTCGTCCTCCGCTGTCCCGGACCCCTCCACCGGGACAACGGATTCGGATGTCTCGGCATGCTCGCGCAGCGCACCCATCGCCTCGTTCACGGCCGCGAAGATGTCCGCGTCCGAGGACGATTCGACAATCGCGTCCCACCAGCGCTCGGCATCGTCGTATCCGGCCGCCGCGGCCAGGATGCCCAGCGGATCGGTCCGATCGCCCGGCTCGTCCTCGACGGCCAGCGCGACGGCCGCGGGCAGGTCGCAGAAGCCCACGGACACACCGTTTTCCGTCGCGTATCGCAACGCCACCCACTCCGGCGAGAACGTCGCGAACGGCCAGAACGCGGCCTTGGCCGGTAGGTCGGGCTGGTAGGCGAGCAGAGCGACCGGCGGCTCCATCCCCTCGGCCGCCAGATACCCGACCAGCGGATCGGCATCGGCCGGTCCCTCGATCAGAATGGCGTCCGGCCGGAACCGCTGCAGCGCCAGCCGCAGCGACCGCGCCGAACCGGGCCCGTGATGGCGGATCCCGAACACCCGGGTCTCGGCCGCCGCCGTGGCGTCGGCGGCCACCTCCGCCTCGACAGCGGCCGTCATTCGTTCGCCTCGCGGCAGGCCCGGTAGAAGTCGGCCCACTCGGGGCGCTGCCGTACCACGGCTTCCAGGTATTCCGTCCACACCACCCGGTCCGCGACCGGGTCCTTCACGATCGCGCCCAGCACGGCGCCCGCGATATCGGTGGGCCGCAGCACGCCGTCCCCGAAGTGCGCCGCCAGCGCCAGGCCGTTGGTGATCACCGAGATCGCCTCGGCCGTCGACAGCGTGCCCGACGGTGACTTGAGCTTGGTGCGCCCGTCATCGGTCATGCCCGAGCGCAGCTCGCGGAACACCCGCACCACCCGGCGGATCTCCTCGGCCGCGGCGGGCACCGGCGGCAATTCCAGTGCGACGCCGAGCTGTTCGACGCGGCGGGTGACGATGGAGACCTCTTCGTCCTCTCCGGCGGGCAGCGGCAGCACCACGGTATTGAAGCGGCGGCGCAGCGCGGAGGACAGCTCGTTGACGCCGCGGTCGCGGTCATTGGCGGTGGCGATCACATTGAAGCCCTTGGCCGCTTGCACCTCCATGCCCAGTTCCGGCACCGGCAGCGTCTTCTCCGACAGCACCGTGATCAGCGCGTCCTGCACGTCGGAGGGAATGCGGGTGAGCTCCTCGAGCCGTGCGATTGACCCGGCCTTCATGGCGGTCATGATCGGCGAGGGCACCAATGCGGCCTCGCTCGGTCCCTCGGCCAGCAGCCGGGCATAGTTCCAGCCGTACCGAATCGCCTCCTCCGCGGTGCCGGACGTGCCCTGCACCAGCAGCGTGGAATGCCCGGCGACGGCGGCCGAAAGATGTTCCGACACCCAGGTTTTCGCGGTGCCGGGCACGCCGATCAGCAGCAGCGCGCGATCGGTGGCCAGGGTCGCCACCGCGACCTCCATCAGCCGGCGCGGCCCCACGTACTTGGGGGTGATGACGGTCCCGTCGCTCAGCGTGCCACCCAGCAGATAGGTGACCACCGCCCACGGCGACAGCTTCCAGGAGGGCGGGCGCGGCCGATCGTCGGCGGCGGCCAGCGCCTTCAGCTCGTCGGCGAAGGCCTGTTCGGCGTGCGGGCGCAGCAGGGCGTCCCGTTCCTGAGTCATGGTCACTGCAACTCCTCGAGCATCGTCTTGCGTTCAATGAGGTCATGGGAGAGCTGGTCGAAAGCCTGCTCCCAGTAGGCATCCGCGCACTGCCGGGCGACGGCGGCCACCGCCGGGGCCACCCGCACCGGGAAGTGGGTGGACGCCGCGCGGAACAGCGTCCGATAGGAGCCGGGCACCAGGCTCGGCGCGCCGGGCCGCTCGGCGGACAGTTGCGCGCGCTCCAGCAGCAGCCGCAGCACATGTTCGGCCATCGGGCCGGGCCACGGATGCGGCATGGCGCGCAACAGGGATTCGATCTCGGCCAGCCAGCTGGAATCCAGCCCGCGCAGGTGGCGGATCTGCGCGGCCTCGGGCTGCAAAGCGAACAGTTCACGCAGTTTCTCGGTGTCGGTGTCGCGGGCATTGGTGCCCGACACCGCCCCGAACAGGGCCGCCGCCCACTCCGGATCACGTTGTGCCAGTGCCGCGTCCGTCCAGCCCGCGAACATCGGGCCGCGCACGCTCTGCGCCATGGACACCCGGACCGCCTCCTCGGGCGAGCCGAGCATCCGCTCCCAATGCGACAGCGGCGTACCCGCCACCACCCGGTGCAGCCATTCGGCGGACAGATCCGGTGCGCCGTCGGCGCGATAGGCGGTGTACCCGAACGAATCTCCGACACCGTCACGCCGGGCCGCGTCGTCGAGCACCCCCGGCCCGGTGGTCACCAGCTGCGGGCGCACCAGGTGCGGACCGAAGCTCAGCCAGGCCCCGGCGCGCTCCCGCATGCGCCGCGCGAAGGCCGAATCCGGTAGCCGCCCCAGCAGATCCGCCGCCAGCCGCCGCACCTCGGCCCGCCGATCGTCTAGCGCGGACTCCAGTAGCGCCTCGTCCTCGAGGGAGAGCCCGTCGCTCAGCACGGCCAGCAGTTCGGCCTTGCCGGGCCCGGACTCGGTGCCCCAGGTCCCGGCCAGCGCCGCTCGCGCGGCGGCCGGATCGCGGTGCCGCAATTGCGTGAGCCAGCTCCGCCGTTCGGCGGCCCGGCCGTGCGACCAGACCTGCTCGTCCTCGGCGGCCGCCCGCACCAGCGACCGCCAGCCCGGATGCTGTGCCGCCAGCCAGCGACCCCGCGCGCCCGCCAGCCGCAGCAGCGGTTCCCGATGCGGGGCAAGGGCTTTCGCTCGATCCAGCAGGAAGCTGACCAGCCCGTCGGGAGCCCGGAAATCCCGCGGCCCGACCAGCAGGAACCATTCGTCGAGGAACGGTGAGTTGTCGCGCAGCAGGTCGCCCAGGCGCGCACCCGCCGCGGCGGGCAGCAATGGCCGCTCGTCGTCGGTCGCGGTGTCACCGCCCTCGGCGACGGTCGCGCTCACCCCGCCTCGCGCGAAACAGTCCTGCAGCGCGGCCGATTCCAGCAGGACCGCGGCCGAATCCTCGCCCAGCCCCGCCGCCGCTGCCGCGACCGGAGCCGCCAGCCCGGCCGGATCGGACTGCCGCCGCGCGGTCCCCACCAGCGCCGCCGACACCAGCTCGGTGCTCGCCCCGTCCGCGCTGCCACCCCGCACCGGAATCGGATTCCCCGCTGCCACACCGACATCCACCACGGTCCCGGCGGCGAGGGCGGCCACCGGTACCAGGCCGTCCACCGTCCACTCGCCGATCACGGTGACCGGATGTCCGCCCGAGAGTCCGAGCAGTCGCCACGGTTCCCCCTCGGCGATCGACACCGGCAAGGCGTCACCGCCGGATTCCAGGACGTACCAGCCTTTTTCGCTCCGCACCGGAACGACCTCGGCCAGCAGCATGGGCCAGGAACGCAGGAACGGATCGGCTCCCAGCGCGGCGGCCTGCTGTGCCAGCGCCGCGGCGATGGTGCTCGGCTGTTCCGCCTGCGGGATCGTCGTGAACGGTTCCGGAATGTCCTCGTGGCGAGCGCCCCACATGGCCCGCAGGGGCGCGGCGCCGGGATAGAAGTGCACGCTCGCATCCACCTGGAACCCCGGCGCCGGTGTGTCATTGGGGAAGGCGGGACTGCCGTAGTGATGGTCGACCAACAATGCCCAGCGCCCGGATGCCCTGCCGCGCAACCACACTCGGCGCGTGTACAGCGCGTCCTCGACGGTGGTCCGCACCCCCAGCACCAGCCATCGATCGCGCACGGCGGGCTCGGCGCGCACGGTCTCGGCGGGCGTGGGATAGCCGATATGCGTCCGCACGCTCGCTCGCAGCGCGGGGGAGAGGTTGTCGAGCCGGGCATGCGCGGTGGCGAGCAGATGCAGCCGCGCGTATTCGCGGACCAGTAGCCGGGGCCAGTCCGAATGCGTGGTGGCGAGGGGTAACTGCCGCAGGGTTGACGCGATGCCCGGAGCCTGCGCGTCCACCATGCGCGCGGCCACCCTCTCGAACGCCCCCATCGACCGGTCGGCCTGCGCCAGCCCGGTCCGGACCTGGTCGGTCAGCCAGGTATCCAGATCGGCCAGCCCCGCGCTCACCCGGGCCCGGCGCTGTTCGGCGGTGGCTCCGGCGGCCCGTGCGGGCTTGGCCTCG
>NZ_JBSGBY010000097.1:0-18383 GCF_053601505.1 Nocardia sp. NPDC004722 | reverse complement strand
GCGATCACCCGGGTGGTGACCACGAACGGCACCGACCGGATGCCCAGCGATTCCAGGGCGTCGATCTCCTCGGAGATGCGCATGGAACCGATCTCGGCGGTCATCCGGCAGCCCGCCTGCGCGGCGAACCCGATGCCCGCCGCGATCGGGGCCAGCTCCCGGGTCACGCCGAACGCCGAGATCAAACCGCTGAGCTGGCCCAGCGACAGCAGATTCAACGCGCTGAACGCCTCGATCCCGATCGACGCTCCCATGGCCGCGCCCATCAGCAGCATGAGCGGCACCACGCCGCCGCCGATGATCACCGAACCGCGACCCCAGGTCATATCGGTGATCACCGCGGCGGTCTGACGGCGATAGTGGATCAGCGTGTACGGCACCGAGGACAGCACCTGCCATGCGAAACCCAGGACGAAGCCGAGGTTTTCGATCGGGCCCATCGGGCGCAGGCGACGGGTCCAGCCCAGACCCGGCGCGGTGTAGGGGGCCGCCATCATGCCATCCGAACCGGGATGAACATGGTGACCACCTGCGTGATCGCCGTGTTCAACACCGTGACCGCGGCCACCGACATCACCACCGCGGCATTCACACCGTCCGCGACCCCGCGCGGCCCGCCCTTGGCCTCCAGGCCGCGCTGACAGGCGATGACCACCACCAGGAACCCGAAGATCACCGATTTGATCAGCGACACCCAGATGTCGATGGGCGCGGTGAACGAGCCGAAGGACTGCCAGTACGACCCCGGCGTCACCCCCAGCGCTGTCACCGCCACCGCGAAACCCGACGCGATGCCGATGAAGATGATCAGCACATTGAGCAGCGGCGCGATCAGCATCATGGCGGCGATGCGCGGAACCACCAGGCGCTGAACGGGATCCACGCCCATAACGCGCATGGCGTCGACCTCCTCGCGGATGGTGCGCGCCCCCAGATCCGCGGCGATCGCCGCCGCCCCCGCCCCGCCCAGCAGCATGGCCGTGGCCAGCGGCGCGCCCTGCTTGATGACGCCGAGCCCACCGGCCGCGCCGATCATGGAATCCGCGCCCAGCTGCGAGACGATATTGCCGACCTGCGCGGAGACGATGACGCCGAACGGAATCGCCATCAGCACACTGGGTATCGCGGTGACCCTGATGAGAAACCAAGCCTGCGTGAGAGTTTCGTGGACCGGAAAGCGCAGGCGGGCCACATCCGCGGTGCCGACCCGCATCGCCTCCGCCGCCATCCGCAGCGAGCGGCCCAAAGTCCCCAGGCTCGACAACACCGTCTCGCCGAAATTTCGTCGTAGCACCTGCGCCCCGGACAATTCCGTGGCCTCGGATCGATCATGGATATCAGCCGTCGACATCGAACCTCCTTGCGGTTCTTCGTCACTCCCCTGGACGATCACCCGCAGGTTCCGGCTGCCCCACCAGCCGTGCGAACTCGCGCCGATCTTCGGGGGAGGCTACCCCGAGTGAAACAGGTTCTAGGCGCGGTTTTGAAAAGCTGCTGAGGACACCCCGGGAACTCCGGAAAAACAACCGCTGCCACTCGGCCGCACCGGATTTGCTTCATGTAACTCCGAATAGCGAGCGGCACAAGGCGCGGTGCCGGTCAGCGGAACGGGGACGCCGGATCCCCGGCCCGGGGGGAATCCTGGGCGCGCGGACACGTGCTGACTAGAGTTGGGCCCATGATTACCGCGATTGTGCTGATCTCCGCCGAGCCGGATCGGATTCCCGAGACCGCGCAGGAACTCGCCGACATCAAGGGCGTGGCCGAGGTCTACTCGTGCGCGGGGGACGTGGACCTGATCGCCGTGGTGCGGGTGCGCGACCACGAGGAGATCGCCGACGTCGTCACCGGGCGGATCAACAAGACGCCCGGCGTGCTGCGCACCGCCACCCACATCGCGTTCAAGTCGTACTCGCGCGCCGATGTGGAGGCGGGATTCTCGATCGGCGAGTAGCCGTCAGCGGGTCTGGACCGACGCGCCGAGCGCGGTGCCGGAGTGGCCCGGCTCGATGGTGTGCGTGACGCCGCCCTTGCAGCCGGGGAACAGGTACACCCGCGCCCGCAACGGGGTCTCGTTGTCGACATTGAGGCGACGTGGGACGCTGCGAATGGTCACACAGTCGTCGGCGGTGCCGTAGTTGCGGCCGTCCACGGTCAGCGTGCCGGAGTCGGTCACATCCACGCGGGCCGTATGGGCCGCGCTCACAGGGATCCCGATGCCAAGGAACACGACCACCAGGCCGGGTAGCGCCACTGCGTATCGCATGACGAGACTGTAACGCCGCTGTGACCAACGCTGTCACAAACACACAGGTGAATGCCCCGAACTCTCAGGACACTCGGAGGAATTCACGCGAGGAGACAGGACAGGACATGTTCGTGAAGGTGTGCGGGCTGACCACCGAGGAACAGATCGACTGGGCCGTCGAACTCGGCTACACCGCCATCGGCGTGGTGGGCACGACCAAGAGCAAACGGTACGTCGAACCCGGCCGGGCCCGGGAACTGGCCGCCTACGCGCGCGGGCGCATTCGCAGCTTCGTGGTGGCCTTCGACAAGACCGAGGTCGACGCGGTCATCGACGACTTCGACGTCATCCAGCTCTACCACTGGACCGCCCTGCCCAACCTGGCCTACTGCTCGGCGGTCGCGCCCGAACCCGGGCAGGACTGCGAATACTTCTTCTACGACGCCAGCACCGGATCCGGCGTCTTCGCCGCCTTCCCCGACTGGCTCGACCAGGTCCCCGGACAGGTGGTGCTGGCCGGGGGATTGAACGCCGACAATGTCGCGGGCGTCATCGAGGCCCACCGACCCTACGGCGTCGACGTCTCCAGCTCGGTCGAAATCGCGCCCGGCGTCAAGAGTTTCGACGCCATGCGCGATTTCATCCAGGCCACGAAGGGCTAGTTCGCGTCCAGCTTGTTGGAGATCTCGACCCAGCGGTCCAGCAGGTTCGACGCCGCACCGGAATCGACGGTCGCCGCCACCCGCTGCAATGCGATCGCCAGCTTGGCGTGCAGATCGGCCTCGACGTCCTCGGGGCGCAGTTCGAAGGCCACCAGTGCGGCCGCGGAATTCAACAGCACCGCGTCGCGGACCGGGCCCGGGTCGCCGGCGAACATATTGCGGGCGATCACCGCGTTCATCTCGGCGTCGCCGCCGCGCAGTGCGATCGGATCCACCCGCTCGATGCCGAGTCGCGTTGGGTCGATGGTGGTTTCGTGGCTGCGGCCGCCCGCGACCACCCACACGTCGGTGGTGTCGGCGGTGGTGATCTCGTCCAGGCCGTCATTGCCGCGCACCACCAGCGCCGAAGCGCCACGCTCTTGGAACACTCCCGCGATCACCCGCACCAGATCCGGGAACGCGCAGCCGATCAGACCGGCCGACGGCTGCGCCGGATTGGTCAGCGGGCCCAGGATATTGAAGACCGTCGGAATGCCGATCTCACCGCGCGCCTGACTGGCGTAGCGCAGGGAAGGGTGGAAGACGGGCGCGAAGCAGAAGCCGATCCCGGTCTGCCGCACGCACTCGGCCACCGATTCCGGGCCCAGCGCGATCTTCACGCCCAGCGCCTCCAGCGTGTCCGCGCCGCCGCTCTTCGAGGACGCCGCCCGGTTACCGTGCTTGATCACCGGAATCCCGGTGGCCGCCACCACGATCGAGGACATGGTGGAGATGTTCACGCTGCCGGAACGGTCACCGCCGGTGCCGACGATGTCGATCGCCGCGCCGTCGTGCGACACCCGCCGGGCGTGCGAGAGCATGCCGGAGGCCAGCCCGTTGAGTTCGGTCGGGGTCGGGCCCTTCATCTTCAGGGCCACGCCGAAGGCCGCGATCTGCGCGGAGGTGGCGTTATCGGTGAAGATCTCGTTCATCGCCCACGCGGCCTCGTCCAGGGACAGGTCGTTGCCGTCGGTGAGGATGCCGAGAACTTCTCGCCAGCTGCGCGCGCTCATTGCCTTCTCTTCCCGTTGCCGGATAACCGGACACCAGTGTTGTTGGGCAAAGCCTAACGGGCACAGTCGGCGCAGCCGTCCTAAGTCCGCGCACGGCCGGAGCGAATGCGGAGGTATCGCCTAATCTGCGGGGCTAGTACTTATCGCCGGGACCGGTGGCGGGCTGGAGAGCGTCCCAGCCCAGGACCGTGCCGTCGTGGCGTTGCGCGATCCCGGCCATGCGGGAGCGTTCCTGCGAACAGTGCAGGGCATCGAGGACCTGCACGCGTCGCAGCACCAGCTTCACGGGGTCGGAACTGTCCACCGAGGCAGTGTCATAGCCGATCTGCGCGGCAATGATCTGCACCGCATTCACCCGGTCGGCGGGAACTCGGAGATGGTGCCGGAGGACTACTGGTTGGTCGGGAGTCCAGTCCATCGCCTTGCCCAAGGCCGCTGAACAGGCTTCCGCGTCATCGAAACTCGACGCGACCACCACCAGATCCGGGCGTGTCGGATCCAGTTCCGTTGTCCCGCTCCGCCCGACCAGCCGCCGCCACCACGATTTCAGCTTCATAAGACCCTCTCAACACGGCTCAGCTTCCTCTTACCTGCGCAATCTAGGCTCTGCCGTGACACGCCGAGAGCCCCCGCGAGACGCTCGCTCGCCCTGGGCTTTCCGACACGTACGACGAACTTTCGTACCCCGCTACGCCTGTCGTACTACGACAAGTCATACTTACCGGCGTGACGACCGCAGTAGGGACCCCAGGATCGGCCATTACCCAGCGTGTGCATTCGCTGAACCGGCCCAACATGGTCAGCGTCGGTACCATCATCTGGCTGTCGAGCGAGCTGATGTTCTTCGCCGGCTTGTTCGCCATGTACTTCGTTGCTCGCGCGCAGGCGCACGGGAACTGGCCGCCGGAGCCGACCGAGCTGAACCTGAAGCTGGCCGTGCCGGTGACCACCGTGCTGGTGCTGTCCTCGTTCACCTGCCAGATGGGCGTCTTCGCCGCCGAGCGCGGTGACGTCTTCGGTCTGCGTCGCTGGTACGTGCTGACCTTCATCATGGGCGCGATCTTCGTCGCCGGTCAGGGCACCGAGTACCACGCCCTGGTCAAGGAGGGCACCTCGATCTCCAGCTCGGTGTACGGCTCGGTGTTCTACATCACCACCGGTTTCCACGGTCTGCACGTCATCGGCGGTCTCATCGCGTTCATCTTCCTGCTGGTGCGCACCAAGCTCAGCAAGTTCACCCCGGCGCAGGCCACGGCGGCGATCGTCGTCTCGTACTACTGGCACTTCGTCGACATCGTCTGGATCGGCCTCTTCGCGACGATCTACTTCGTCCGCTAACCCGGACAGCGCCGAGGCCCAGCCCGCGTCGGCACCCCAAAACTTGTACAAGTCGGTTCCGTCTACTCCAAAGGGACACAGATGAGTTCATCTCCCCCGTCAGCGCCAGATCCCGAGGGGATCGGCCAGGCCACCAAGGTCCGCAAGCAGCGCCGCATGCGTCGGAAGCTGGTCGGCGGTCTGGTTCTCCTGATGGGCCTCGTCGGAGCCGGCTTCGCGGCGTCGGCCCTGACCCCGCAGGCTCAGGTCGCGACCGCGCACGACGATCAGTCCGCGCTGATCCGCGAGGGCAAGCAGATCTACGACACCTCCTGCGTCACCTGCCATGGCGCGAACCTGCAGGGTGTGCAGGATCGCGGCCCCAGCCTGATCGGCGTCGGTGAGGCCGCGGTCTACTTCCAGGTGTCCACCGGTCGCATGCCCGCCGCGGGCAACGGCGCGCAGATCCTGCGCAAGCCCGCCAAGTTCGACGCGCACCAGACCGACGCGCTCGGCGCGTACGTCCAGTCCATCGGCGGCGGTCCGACGGTGCTGCGCGACGGCGACAACTCGATCGCGCAGGAGTCGATCATCGCGGACCGCGACCTCGGCCGCGGTGGCGAGCTGTTCCGCATGAACTGCGCCTCCTGCCACAACTTCACCGGCAAGGGTGGCGCGCTGTCCTCCGGCAAGTTCGCGCCGCCGCTGGAGGAAGCCAGCGAGCAGCAGATCTATCTGGCCATGCTGACCGGCCCGCAGAACATGCCCAAGTTCTCCGACCGCCAGCTGACGCCGGAGGAGAAGAAGGACATCGTCGCCTACATCAAGGACCGGATGGAGACCAAGTCCGAGGGCGGCTACGGCCTCGGCGGCTTCGGTCCCGCCACCGAGGGCCTGGCCATCTGGGTCGTCGGCATTGTGGCCCTGGTCGGTTCCGCGATGTGGATCGGTTCCCGGTCATGAGTGAACAGGAGCGAAACAGCATGGGGGACAACCCCACTGAGCCGCACGGGGCCAGCCCCGTCGAACCCACCGACGAACAGCTCGACGCCATGTCGCGCGACGAGCTGGTCAAGCTCGGCACCGAGCTCGACGGCGTCGACGTCGCCTACCGCGCCCCGCGCTGGCCGGTCCCGGGCACCCGGGCCGAGAAGCGCGCCGAGCGCCGCGTGGCCCTGTGGTTCGCCATCGCCGGCATCGCCGGTGCGGCGCTGATCGGCGTCTACCTGTTCTGGCCCTGGGAGTACAAGGGCCGGCACCAGGACGGCAACGGCATGTACACGCTGACCACCCCGCTCTACGGCCTGACGCTCGGCATCGCCGTGCTGGCCGTCGGCATCGCGGTGGTGCTGATCCGCAAGCACTTCATCCCCGCCGAGATCTCCATCCAGGACCGCCACGACGGCACGTCCAAGGAGGTCGACCGCCGGACCCTGGTCGCGCAGCTGGCTGACGCGGCCGACACCTCCACCCTGGGTCGCCGCAAGCTCATCACCCGCACCGCGGGCCTGGGCGTCGGCGTGCTCGGTGTGGGCGCGCTGCTCGTCTTCGTCGGCGGCATGATCAAGAACCCGTGGGCCAAGGGCGACAAGTCGCCGCTGTGGGTCTCGGGCTGGACCCCGGACTACCCGGGCGAGACCGTCTACCTGCGTCGCGACACCGGCCGGCCCGAGGACATCGTCCTGGTCAAGCCGGAGGACCTCGACGCCGGCGCCATGGAGACCGTCTTCCCCTGGAAGGAATCCTGGCGTGGTGACGAGCACGCGACCCTGCAGTCGCTGCGCGGAATCCGCAACGCGGTCATGCTGATCCGCCTGCGCACCCACGATGCCGAGCACGCCATCAAGCGCAAGGGTCAGGAGAGCTTCAACTTCGGCGACTACTTCGCCTACTCGAAGATCTGCACCCACCTCGGCTGCCCGACCTCGCTGTTCGAGCAGCAGACCAACCGGATCCTGTGCCCCTGCCACCAGTCGCAGTTCTCCGCGACCGAATGGGGTAAGCCGGTCTTCGGTCCCGCCGCTCGCGCGCTGCCGCAGCTGCCGATCACCGTCAACGCCGATGGCTACCTGGTCGCCCAGCACGACTTCATCGAGCCCCTCGGCCCGGCCTACTGGGAGCGTCGTTCATGAGCCCTAGCAAAGCGGCCGTTCAGGCCAACGAGATCGACGAGCGCTACCGCGTCGCGGCCTTCGCCAAGCGATCGATCAACAAGGTCTTCCCGACCCACTGGTCGTTCCTGCTCGGTGAGATCGCGCTGTACGCGTTCATCATCCTGCTGCTGTCGGGTATCTACCTGACGCTGTACTTCGACCCGTCCATGAGCGAGACCGTCTACAACGGCGTCTACCAGCCGTTGCGCGGTGTCACCATGTCGCGGGCCTACGAGACCGCGCTGAACATCTCCTTCGAGGTGCGCGGCGGTCTGTTCGTGCGCCAGGTGCACCACTGGGCGGCACTGCTTTTCGCGTCGTCGATCATCATCCACCTGTTCCGCATCTTCTTCACCGGCGCGTTCCGCAAGCCGCGTGAGGCGAACTGGGTGATCGGCTCGCTGCTGCTGATCCTGGCCATGTTCGAAGGCTTCTTCGGCTACTCGATCCCCGACGACCTGCTGTCGGGTACCGGTCTGCGCGCCGCCTTCGGTGGTATCACCATGGGCATCCCGGTCATCGGCACCTGGATGCACTGGCTGATCTTCGGCGGTGACTTCCCGGGCACCATCATCATTCCGCGCCTCTACATCGCGCACGTGCTGCTGCTGCCGGGCATCATCCTGGCCCTGATCGCCGCCCACGTGGCGCTGGTCTGGTACCAGAAGCACACCCAGTTCCCCGGACCGGGCCGCACCGAGAAGAACGTCGTCGGCGCCCGCATCATCCCGGTGTTCGCGGCCGACCAGGGCGCGTTCTTCGCCTTCACCCTCGGCATCGTCGCGATCATGGGTGGCGTCTTCCAGATCAACCCGATCTGGAACCTGGGTCCCTACAACCCGTCTCAGGTCTCCGCGGGTTCGCAGCCGGACTTCTACATGATGTGGACCGACGGCATGGCCCGACTCATGCCGCCGTGGGAGCTGTACCTGGGCCGCTACACGGTCCCGGCGCCGTTCTGGGTCGCCCTGATCATGGGCGCGGTCTTCGGTGTGCTGGTCATGTACCCGTGGATCGAGAAGCGCCTCACCGGCGACACCGCCCGCCACAACCTGCTCCAGCGTCCGCGCGACGTGCCGGTCCGCACCGCCATCGGTGCCATGGCCATCGCGTTCTACCTGGTGCTGACGCTGGCGTGTGTCAACGACATCCTGTCGCTGAAGTTCGACATCTCGCTGAACGCCACCACCTGGTTCTTCCGCATCGCGCTGCTGCTGGCCCCGCCGCTGGCGTACTTCGTCGCCTACCGGTTCTGCATCGGTCTGCAGCGGTCGGACCGCGCGGTGCTCGAGCACGGCGTGGAAACCGGTGTGATCAAGCGGCTTCCGCACGGTGAGTACATCGAGGTCCACCAGCCCCTGGGCCCGGTCGACTCGCACGGCCACCCGATCCCGCTGGAGTACCAGGGCGCCCCGGTGCCCAAGAAGATGGTCAAGCTCGGCTCCGCCGGCAAGCCCGGCACCGGCTCCTTCCTGCGCGCCGACCCGGCGTCGGAGCAGGAGCAGAACGTGGCCAACGCACACGAGGAAGAGCACGCCATGCTGCACGCCCTCGAGTCCGCGCAGAACGCCGCGCTCACCGACAAGCACGATCACTGATCGTCCGAGTCACCCGAAGGCCCCGAGTCGAATTCGACTCGGGGCCTTCCCCGTTCCGGGCCCGAGACATCCCCTCCGCGCCGCGGACTGTCCGGATCGAGTGATTCGACCGTACGGCGGCCGAGGGCGCGCGACGACGGCTATCGGCCGGAAACCGGATGAACACACAGGTCAGAGGACTGTGCGGGAATTCCGGTCCGGATGGGTGACGGGGCGGGCGAATGTTTGTTAGCTTCCGGATATGGGTGTCCAGGCGAATCGGACGCCGGGGGTACGGCCCGCGGTGGCCACCCGGTATGCGGTGGAGACCGGTCGGGCACAGGGGATTTCGGTCGTCGAATGTCTGGCGGGGACCGGGCTGCGCGGCAGTGACCTGGAAGAGCCGGGCGCGACGGTGCGGGCGGGGCAGGAACTGCGGGTCATCCGCAACCTCATCACGCACGCTGGGAACGGGCGCGAGCGGGATGGTGACACGCACCGGGGCGGGGCGCGGGAACTCGGGGTCGCGACCGGGCGGCGGTACACGCTGACCAGCGCGGGGATCGTGGGGTACGCCATGCTGACGAGCCCGACCGTGCGGGACGCGATCCGGCTGCTGCCAAGGTATTTCGCGGTCACCTCGGTGCGGTTCGAGCCGGTGTTCGAGGAGACGGCCGACGGGCTGACGGTGACACTCGGCGACGGCGAGAGAGGGAGCTCGGTGCGAGACTTCCTGCTGGCCCGGGATCTCACGGCGGCCCGCGAGGTGGTGTCGGCGCTGATGTCGCCACTCACACCGCTCTCCCAACCCGAATCCGATACCGTCGGTGGCGGATTCACGGTGCTTCCCGACGTACTCGATCACCCCGCGCACGCCCCGGACACGCACACCGGCCTGCTGTGCATCCAGCAATGCGAATCGGCGCTGGATCGGCGGCACCGCCACACCGGCACCGCGGCCCAGGTGCGGCGAATCCTGCTGCGCACGCCCGCATCCCCACCGGCCCCCGCCGAGGTGGCGCACGAACTCGGTGTCTCCGAACGGGCCCTGCACAATCGCCTGGCGGCCCAGCACGTCAGCTTCCGCGGCCTCGTCGACCAACTCCGGCAGCTCCTGACGGCCGAATTCCTCGACCTGGGCATGACCGCGCAGTCGGTCGCCCGCATGACCGGCACCACCGCCCGCACCGGCCCCGGCTACCCTCGCCGCCCCGGCCGATCGGCCGGAGGCACCCACGACATCCCACGCTGATCGAAGACCTCGCCCAGACCGACGGCCGTGTTCCTTCCGGCGACCAGCCCCACGGTGTGGCTGGGACTAGCCCTGCGGCACTGCCGTTTCCGGTTTGGTCCATATGAGGGAGTAGCGCCACAGCACGTGGCGGCGGTAGCGGACGCCGGGCAGGAGTTCGGCGGCGGTCTCGCGGACCTCCGTATACGTTTGCGGTGGCGGCCAGACGACCGGGGACGGGTGTGGCCACTGCACGCGGAAGAGACGGTCCTTGAAACTGGTGAGCAGGGCCGCGGCCTCCCAGGGCAGATCCGTGGGAGAGCTGTTGCGGGCCATGCCGATCAGCGCCAGGGTGCCGCCGGGGCGGAGTAGGTCGCGCATGCGGACCAGGGCCTTCTCGGAGTCCATATGATGCAGTGCGGCGATGGATACGATCCCGTCGAAGGACTCCGGCTCGAACGGGTAGTCCAGGAAATCCGCCTGCACATAGGTGATCTCGCTCGGCGCGGACTGTTCGCGAGCCAGCTCGATACTCGTCGGATCCGGATCGATCCCCGTCACCTCGGCTCCCGACCGCCGAATTCGCCGCGCCAGCTGGCCTTCCCCGCATCCGACGTCCAGCACCTCCCTCGCGCCGGACACCGCGTCGGCGAGCAGGGAGTGGTACTCGATGTTGTGGTTCCAGCGCTCGTTGTCGGGAACGTCCATACCGCCATTCTGGCAGCGTCCCGCATCAGCCGCCCTGAATCCTGCTGTCGAGAAGTCGTTTTCGGTGCGCGATCGGAGGCGTTCGGGCGTGGCCGGTGCGGTTGTCGGAGGGCGTCCCTATCGTTGGTCGTATGACCGATATCGCTCCCTTGGCCGCTTCCACCCGGGCTCGCTTCGGCGACGCCGGCGTGCATGCCATCGTGCGCAACGGGCGCACGGTGCACGCGGTCGGTCTCGGCGAGTGGGTCGAGGGCGAGGAGGTTCCGGAGCTGCTGTGCCACACCGGGATCGCCGGGTGGTCGCCCGCCGTGCTGGAACCGACCCGCGCGGAGGTGACCTGCGCCCGTTGCCTGCGGCGGCTCGGCAGAACCGCCGTTTCTCGGCAACTTCCCCTGTTCGGCGACGACGCGAGTCAGCTCGGATAGTCGGCCGGGGACCGAGTGGCCGTGGCCGCGGCTTCGGCGCGGGTGACCCAGTCGAGCCAGGGGCCCGCGCCCAGGCGGGGTTCGGCATAGCCGTCTGTGGTGCGGACGATGCGGGTGCCGGGTTGCTCGAGCCAGCGGACGAGCAGGCCCGCCTCCTCCGGAAGAGCGCCGCGCAGTGGGGGATAGGACGGGTCCGCGCCGGGGCCGGCGAGGTTGGGCGGGAGGACGGTTTCGGCGGAGGCGGCGAGGCGGTCGACGACCGGCATGGGGGAGACGCCGCGGACGGCCGTGCCCGCGGCGGCCAGGCGCGCATGGCGGATGATCGCGAACTGCCAGCCACCGGCACCGTCGGGATGGGCAGCTATCAGTTCCGGGATGGCCGCGAGGGCGGCCAGGCGCTGGGTGCGGCGCAGCGCCCGGACCACCGCCACGGTGCGATCCCGCAGCCGGGCTGCGGCCTCGAAATGTTCTGCGGTGGACAGGGTTTCGAGTTTGGCGGCGACAATGCGCAGCAGCGCGTCGTCGACCCCGGTGAACAGGGCGCGGATCGCGGCCGGAGCTTGTTCGTACTCCTCTATATATAGGGTGCTGTTTTCGGCGCTCGCCGGGCAACCGCCGACCACGGCGGGCAGGCAACCGTGCTGTCCGGTACGCGGGATGCGGTTCGTACACGTGCGCAGGCCCGCCTGCTCGGCGAGGGTGGCGGCGATCTCCTGGGCGTCGGCGCGGGAGGTGAACGGGCCCAGCGCGTCCCGGGTCGGCGTCCGGGAGACGGCGAAGCGCGGGAACGGCTCATCGGTCAGCGTCAGCCACCACGCCCGCTGCGGGAACTTCGAGCGCCGGTTGTAGGGCGGGGTGTGCGCGATCAGCAGCCGCAGCTCCCGCACCCCCGCCTCCAGGCCGTGCGCGCACTCCACGTGATCGACCCGGGTGGCCAGCTGCACCATCTCGCGCATGCGCGGGCGGGTGTCGGATCCGGTGAAGTAGTTGCGGACGCGGCGGCGCAGATTCACCGCCGTCCCTATATAGAGGACTTCGTCCGACGGCCCGCGGAACAGGTACACGCCCGGCGTCGCCGGAAGATCCGCGGCCAGTGTCCGTTTGGCGCGCTGCCGCCGCGTCACCTCCGGCAGATAGTCCAGCAGTTCGGTGAGACTCTGCACCCCTTGATTGCCGACCCGGGCGATGAGCGCGTGCAGCACGTCCACGGTCGCCTTGGCGTCGTCGAGGGCCCGGTGGGTCGGTCGCGTCTCGGCCCCCAGCAGCTGCGCGAGATACCAGAGCTTGGCCGAGGGCGCCTCCTCCTTCGGCAGCACCCGCCGCGCCAGCTGGACGGTGCACAGCGTTTGGAAAGCGGGCCAGGGCAATTCGCTGCGCGCCGCGGCGGCCTTCAGGAACCCCACATCGAAGCGGGCATTGTGGGCGACGAGCACCGCGCCCCCCGCGAACTCCAGGAACCCGGGCAGCACCTGCTCGATGCGGGGCGCGTCCACCACCATGGCAGTGGTGATCCCGGTGATCTGCACGATCTGCGGCGGGATCGCGCACCCGGGATTGACGAGGGTCGCGAACTCGCCCAGCACTTCTCCGCCGCGCACCTTCACCGCACCGATCTCGGTGATGGCGTCCCCGTCCGGGCTGGTGCCGGTGGTCTCGAGGTCGACCACCACGAACGTGGTGTCGTAGAGCGGGGTTTCGAGCTCGTCGAAGGCCAGCTGTGCGGCTGGATCCGATCGCGAAGACACGGACGGCAAGCCTAGGCGGGGGGTCCGACAACCTCGGGCCGGTCGTGGCCGTGACCGGCCGCCCGTCCGCGGCCGTGATCTTGCTGAGATTCGCCAGGGGAAATGCCTGAATTTGCGCTGAGAGCCGTCGAGATACTCGAGGTGCAATCCCCGAATTGCGAAAATATGCGAGATTGTGGCCAGGGTCACATTAATGCGGATTGTGGATCAAATTTGATGAAGGGGGCGGTTGGTCCGGTTCGCCGCCCGGCGCGTGCTGCCCCGCTGCCCCGCTGTCGGGCGTGTCGCTCGAGCGTGTCGCAGACTCCCAGGTCGCGGGCCATGGCTCTGACCTTGTGTTATTCGGAATCCGTCCAGGTCGCGGGGGTCCTCGGCGGCCACTTCCTACCCACCGGTAGCCATTGGGACGCTCTCGCGAAAACGGCCGCTGTTATCGTTTCGTGATTGCTGTGACGTTTGTCGCACCGAAATAGGGCCGCGTAACAATTTCGAGTCACGGACCGACCGGCTCGGCTTTACAAAGCACCGTTATGTCCTCGTAATCTTCCTGAGACCTCGCGGAGTCCGACGTACCACCGGGTACGGCGTCGCGGGGCAGATTGGAAGTACCTCACCATGGCGACCACCTCCACCAAGCGACAGGTCCGGGGCATCCAGCGCACCGCGCGCCGTGCCGCAGCGGCCGGAGCCGTCGGCGCTGCCACGCTGAGTGCGCTGCTGCTGCCCGCGACCCCCGCGTCGGCCCAGCCGGTCAACACTCCGGTCGGCGTCTTCGATGTTCCGGATCAGATCCAGCTTCCGGCCATCCCGGGTGTGCCCGCGTCGATCCCGGTGAACATCCCCGAGATTCCGGGCATCGTGACCCCGCAGGGCCCCGGCCCGGCCGCTCCGGCCCCGCAGAACGGCGTGCACCAGGCCGCGGTCGACGCCGCCATGAGCCGCCTCGGCGACCCCTACGTCTACGGCGCTTCCGGCCCGAACGCCTTCGACTGCTCAGGTCTGGTGCAGTGGTCCTACGCGCAGGCCGGAGTCAGCCTGCCGCGCACCAGCTATGAGCAGGCGAACGCCGGCGCGCCGGTGTCCTACGACGACTTGCAGCCCGGCGACGTGGTGTCGTTCTACGGCGGCAGTCACTCCGGCATCTACATCGGCGACGGCAACGTGGTGCACGCGTCCACCTCCGGTCAGCCGGTGAAGGTGGCCCCGATCGCGTCGATGCCGTTCGCGGGCGCGGTCCGGATCTAGAGCCTTCCGGCCCTGCTCGAGGGCGGATTTCGAAACGGCGTCCGTAATGGTTCCGTGGCCTGCTGGACACAACCGGTCGCCGTTTCGTAATCTATTCGAGACCTTCTTGACCAGCTCGGGGTAAGAGAACGGGACGACACCAACGGTGGCAGCGCAGCAGCGACCTCATCGGACACACAGTCAGCGAACCAGACGACTGGTGGGTGGAGCCCTCGCGGTAGGCGCCCTCATGGTCGGCCCCTACAGCACCCTGGGTCTCGGACCCGCGACAGCCGACCCGGTCTCCGCACCGGCAACTGCTGGGGAAGCAGTGCAGCGGCTCATCGACCTGTCGCGGCAATCCGAACAGCTCAATCAGCAGGCGCTCAACGCGCAAGCCGACCTGGACGCCAAGGTCGCCACGCAGACCACCGCCGAGAAGCGGGCCGCCGACGCCACCGCCGCACTCGAGGCGGCCAAGGCCGAAATCAGCCGCTACCAACCGGTCGTCAACCGGGCGGCCACCTCCGCGCTGCTCGGCAGCCGCACCAACCGGCTCACCTCGCTACTGGTGAGCAATTCACCGCAGCAGCTGCTCGACCAGATGTCCATCGTGGACCTGGTGGGCGCGCGCACCAGTGAACAACTGGGCGAATACCAGAAGGCCACCGACGCGGCCGCCGCCGCCGAGAAGATCGCGACCACCGCCGCCGACGCCGCCCGCGCCGCCAGCACCGCGGCCGACGCCATCCGCGCCGACCTGGAAACCAAACGCGCTGCGCTGCAAGGCTCCATGGCCGGTGTCATCGCCGCCTGGGGGCAGCTCTCCGCCGGGGACAAGTCCGCATTGGCGGGCTCCATGTTCCCGCCCGGCTTCGACCGTGACAGCCTGCTCAAGGGCCTGGTCCCCGGCTCCGGTACCAGTGCGCTCGCCGCCGGACTCACCCGCGTCGGCGACCCTTATGTCTGGGGCGCGACCGGTCCCGACCAGTTCGACTGCTCCGGCCTCGTGCAGTGGGCCTTCCATCAGGTCGGCAAGAACGTGCCGCGCACCAGCCAGCAGCAGTCCGACTTCGGCACGCCCGTCGCCGAGAAGGACCTCCAGCCCGGCGACATCGTCTTCTTCTACTCTGACATCTCACACGTGGGCATCTACGCCGGCAACGGATTGATGCTGCACGCTTCGACATTCGGCGTTCCCGTGCAGGTCGCGCCGATGGGCTCCACCCCGTTCCATTCGGCGCGCCGGTTCTGACCAGCAACCGCGCATGAGCATGAGGTGGCCGTTCATGACCATGAGGTGGCGATGAGCGCCCTGGGGCGAGTGCGGGGCTGGCTGTCGGCGCGGCGGCGATTCCAGTTCGTGCTCACGCTGATCATGGTCACCGGGCTGACCGCCGCCTGCGGGGCTCTGCTCATGCTGCCGAATTCGGTGCTGCCCACCCTGCGCGCGGTGGTGCCGAGCCCGGACTCCGGGCTCGCCGCCACGGATCCGCAGGTGCCCGTGGTGAAACGGACCATGGAGTATTACGGCAAGCCGGTCGCCGAAACCGTGTCCACCGGAGCCGATCGGGTCGGGGTCGTGCTCGGCCATGCCGCGCAGAGCGCCGACATCGCCACGCTGGCAAACGAACTCGCGGCGGCCACCGGCGCGGTGACCGCGCTGTGGGGGCCGGAGTGGAATCAGGCGCCCGTCGTCGTGGTCGCCTCCAGCCCGGCCGAATTCGCCGCCCTCACCCGCGCCGTTGGTGACGTGCCCGCCGAGGTCGCGGCCTCGACCGTCGTCGACCCGGTCCGACCCGGCGCCGAATTGACCGGTCAGCGTGTGGTTTTCGGCCCGGAGGCCGGTCGCCGCCTGGGCGCGGACGGCCTGCGCTCGGTGCTGCGCCACGAACTCACCCACATGGCGACCCGCAAGATCACCGTCGACGGCTCCCCGCTGTGGATGCTCGAGGGCGCGGCCGAATACACCGCCCACCGCGGCCTGCACCACCCCGTCACCCAGATCGCCCCCACCCTCACCACCCGTGCCCGCACCGGCGATCTCCCCGCGGACCTGCCCGCCGACGCCCTGTTCGAACCCACCAGCGGCCAAGCCTCCCTCGCCTACGAACAAGGCTGGTCCGCCTGCGCTTTCATCGCCGACCACTACGGCGACCCGAAACTCGTAGACCTCTACCACGCCCTGGCCTCCGGCCCGAAGGACCACGCCGCCCTCGACACCGCCTTCCGCGCCAACCTCGCCACCGACTACGCCGACTTCATCACCGCCTGGCGCACCTGGATCACCACCCGCACGGCCGCAGGCACCTAGCCCCGCCGGTGCAGTAGGTTTGTCGGCATGGGGCGAACGTTGCTGGTTACCAATGATTTCCCGCCGCGACCGGGTGGGATTCAGTCGTATCTGCATGCGCTCGCCCTGCGGCTGCCCGCCGATGAACTGGTGGTGTATGCGCCGCGGTGGCGGGGGGACAGTCACTGGAAATTCGATGCCGAGCAGCCGTTTCAGGTGGTGCGCCATCCCACGACGCTGATGCTGCCGACCCCGCTGGTGGCGCGGCGGGCCAAGAAGCTGATGCGCGACGAGCAGTGCGATCGGGTCTGGTTCGGGGCGGCCGCGCCGCTGGCGTTGATGTCGCCGGTGCTGCGGCGGGCGGGCGCGGAACGCATCATCGCCTCCACCCACGGGCACGAGGTCGGCTGGTCGATGCTGCCGGGGGCGCGGCAGGCGCTGCGCGTGATCGGCGATCACACCGATGTCGTCACCTATGTCAGCAAATACACGCGGGGACGGTTCGCGGCCGCGTTCGGCGCGCAGTCGGCGCTCGAATACCTGCCGCCCGCAGTCGATTCCGAGATCTTCAAGCCGGATCCGGCCGCCCGCGCCGAACTGCGCGCCCGCTACGGGCTGGGGGAGCGGCCCACCATTCTGTGCCTGTCGCGGCTGGTGCCGCGCAAGGGGCAGGACGCGTTGATCGCGGCCATGCCCGAGATTCGCAAGCGCGTCGACGGCGCGGTGCTGGTGATCGCGGGCGGCGGCCCCTACGAGCAGAAGCTGCGCGCCCTGGTCGCCGCGATGGGCGTGTCCGACGACGTGGTGTTCACCGGCCGGGTCCCGGCCAAGGAACTCGCCGCCCACCACACCCTCGCCGATGTCTTCGCCATGCCGTGCCGCACCCGCGGCTTCGGCCTGGACGTCGAGGGCCTGGGCATCGTGTTCCTGGAGGCGTCGGCCACCGGAGTGCCGGTGGTGGCGGGCAATTCGGGCGGCGCGCCGGAAACCGTGCGCGAGGGCGAGACCGGCCGCGTCGTCAACGGCCGCTCCCTGCAATCGCTCACCGACGCCATCGTCGACATCCTCTCCGACCGCGACACCGCCGCCGCCATGGGCGCGGCCGGGCGCGCCTGGGTGCAGCAGCAGTGGCGCTGGGACCTGATGGGCGAGCGACTACAGGAACTGCTGGCCGGTACCCGGTCGGCGCGGGTCTGAGACGATTCCCGTCCTGCGCTAGGCTCAGCCGCGTGAGCAGTATCCAGGTTGCCGATCAGACCTTCGTCGCCGCGCCGGGTGAGGCCGTGGCCGAGGTGCTGGCCGATCGTGCCCGCTGGCGCAAGTGGTGGCCCGACCTGCAGTTGCAGGTTCGGGAAGACCGCGCCGACAAGGGAATTCGCTGGACCGTCAGCGGTGGCGCGGAAGGCACCATGGAGGTCTGGCTGGAGCCCATGCTGGACGGCGTGATCATGCATTTCTTCATGCACGCCGAACCGCGCGGCGGCATCGACGGCATGTCCGGGCGTGACCTGCTGGCCCTCAACCGGACCCGCCGCGTCGCGGGCAAGGTCATGTCCTTCGAGATCAAGGCCCGGCTCGAGGCCGGACGCAAGGCGGGGGTCGCTCCCGCCGCCGTGCACTGACCCCTCCGCCGCGCCCGTACCTCTCCAATGGCTTGAAAGGAAGCGTTGCCGCCCATGGCCGATCGAACTCAGAGGTCGATCGTGATCGACGCACCCTCGGATCGCGTGATGGCGGTCATCGCCGAC
>NZ_JBSGBY010000096.1:0-18387 GCF_053601505.1 Nocardia sp. NPDC004722 | reverse complement strand
TCCTGATGGCGTTCTAGAAGGACGGATACAAGGCCCCGGCGATCAAGAAGTTCCTCAGCTACTTCTATTCCGCCGCCGTGTATTCCAAGTTCGTGAGCAGCGAGCACTTCATCGCGGTCACCAACAGCGGCGCGGCCGCGCTCGCCGACGATCCGGTCACCAAGGCGTTCGCGTCGACGCTGCCGGTGGCGAAGTTCTACCCGAGCAACAACCCGAAGTGGGGCGCCGCGCAGGGCGCGATCCGGCAGCAGATGGGCATCATCGCGCAGGGCAGCGATCCCGCCTCCGTGCTGCAGAAGATTCAGCAGGCGGCGAGTTGAGGGGCGTCGCCTCCCCTCGGTCCACGGCCACGCGTCGCGCGTTGCCGTGGATCGGCCCGGTGCTCATCCTCATCGCGGCCGTGGTGGCGTTCCCGGCCGCCTACATGTTCTGGACCTCGACCCGGGATCTGAGTGCCTACGGGCAGGATCGCGGACCGGCCGGATTCGCCAACTTCCGAAGGCTTTTCGCCATCGACGAGTTGCCGTCGATCCTGCTGCACACGGTGGTGTGGGTGGTGGCGGTGGTGGTCATCACGCTGGTGCTCTCGGCCGGGCTGGCGCAATTCCTGAACAAGGACTTTCCCGGGCGCACGGCGGTGCGGCTGGCGATTCTGGTGCCGTGGGCGGCCTCGGTGGTCATGACCACGACCATCTTCGAGTACATGCTGGATCCGGATGTGGGGATCGCCAACCGGTTCCTCGTCGACATCGGGGTGCTGGATCGGGGATTCGGGTTCACCAAGCAGCCGGGCCCGGCGTTCCTGGTCGCCATCGGGGTAGCGGTGTTTGTGTCCGTGCCATTCACGACGTACACGATTCTGGCCGGGCTGCAATCGATCCCGTCCGATATCGACGAGGCGGGGAAGGTGGACGGTGCCGGTTCGTGGCAGCGCTACCTGTATCTGACGCTGCCGCAACTGCGTCCGGCCATGGCGGTGGCCACCGTCATCAACATCATCAACTCGTTCAACTCGCTGCCCATCCTGCAAGTGCTGACCGGCAAGATCGCGGGATTCTCCGCCGACACCACAACCACCTTGACCTTCAAGCTGATTCGGCAGAATCAGCAGGTCGCGACGGCGGCCGCGATGAGCGTGCTGAACTTCGCGCTGATCCTGGTGATCATCGCGATCTATGTGAAGCTGATCCGGCCCGCCGGGGAGGAGGCGCGATGACCACGCGGCGACGCTGGGGCCTGACGGCCGTGGGCGCGGTGCTGGCCGCGATCTTCCTGCTGCCGTATCTGGTGATGGTGCTGGGTTCGCTCAAACCCCGCTCCGAGATCCTGCGCATCCCGCCGACCTATCTGCCCGAGCACTGGCAGCCCGACAACTACTCCACCATGTGGCACACCCCCGAGGCGCCGCTGCCGTTCAATCTGGTGAGCACCGTGGTGATCTCGGTCTTCGGCACGCTACTGGTGCTGATCGCCGCCATCCCCGCCGCCTACTACACCGCGCGGCGCCGCTTCCCCGGCAAGGCGCTGTTTCTCGGCCTGGTCCTGGTGACCCAAATGCTGCAACCGACGGTGCTCGTCACCGGCCTGTTGCGCGAATTCTTCACCCTGGGCATCAATGACACCTGGCTAGCCATGATCCTCGTCAACGGCGCCTTCAACCTCTCCTTCGCCGTCTGGATCCTGCACAGCTTCTTCGCCTCGATCCCGATAGAAGTCGAGGAGGCCGCCCAACTGGACGGCCTCAACCGCTGGCAAATCCTCACCCGCGTCAGCCTCCCCCTGGTCTGGCCCGGCATAGTCACCGCAACGGTTTTCGCCTTCGTCTCCTGCTGGAACGAATTCGCCGCCAGCCTCGTCATCCTCACCACCCCGGAAAACCAGCCCCTCTCGGTGGCGTTGACCAAGTTCATCGGCCAATACGACACCGCCTGGCAATACGTCTTCGCCATCTCCACCGTCGGCATCGTCCCCGTCGTAATCCTCTTCGCCCTCATCGAGAAACGTCTCGTCGCCGGCCTCACCGCGGGCAGCGTGAAATAGTCCGTCACCGGCGCGAATCGGTGTCAGCGCACGTGTCAGTCCGGTATCAGGGCGGTGTCAGGCGCGGCGGCGACAGTACTCACATCAACAACGCAGCAGCGAATGAGGAGTACAGAGCCATGACCGTTTTCCAGACCCCGGCCCCGATCGACATCACTCTCGAGATCGGCGCGGGCGCAGTCAGCGTCATCGCCTCCGACCGGAGTGACACCATCGTCGAAATCCGTCCGGCCGATGCGGGCAAGAAAGAGGATGTGAAGGCCGCGGAGCAGTTGAAGGTGGAATTCGGCGCGAATGGTCTCGGCGTGAAGATGCCGAAGGGATGGAAGGTGATCGGACCGTCCTCCGGTAAAGGCTCGGTGGACGTCACCATCGAGGTGCCCGCCGGATCCCGCCTCAACGCCAACCTCGCACACGGAAAGTTCCACACGGCTGGGGAATTCGGCGAATCCAACGTGGACGTGGCCGCGGGCGAGATCGTGATCGACCGAGCGGTCGCGCCGGTGACCGCAACGATCGCCACGGGCGACATCACCATCGGCGACGCGGTCCACGGAGTCCTGCGCCTGAAGACATCCGTCGGCAACATCCAGGTCGGGATCCACCCGGGCAGCGAAGCAAGCATCGAATCCAACACCCTCGGCGGCGCGATGACCAGCCAACTCGGCCCGATCGACCCGGCGCAGCCCAAGCACAACATCGTGAAGGTGCACGCCCACACCGCCTCCGGCAACGTCACCGTCGGACACTCCACCGCAGTCTGACCCAGCAAAACCCACCGATCCCCTCGTCATGCGGCGGTACCACCACCGGTGCCGCCGCCGGCCATTCTGGCTAGGACCCGCAGGCGATACACTCCCGATGAGTTCGGTCCTCACCGTCCGCGTCGATGGTGCGCGTATGGCGAGTCCCTCATTTCGACTCGGGTTCAGGAGTTTTGGTCTGCGGCGCGCCGGTAGGCGTAGTGGATGAGCCCCTCGTGCCACGTGCCCACCTTGTCGTAGAGGGCGCGAGCTGAGGCGTCTTCGAGGGTGTTCCAGTAGAGGCCCGGGAAGTCGTGTGTCAAGGCGTCCTGCGCCACCCACTCGATCAAGGCCGTCGCCACACCGCGCCTGCGGACCTCGGCGTCGACGAACAAGTCCGCCAGATAACACTTCTTGGCGTACCAGACACTGGCATGGAACACGTAGTGCGCGATGCCGACAATCGTGCCGTCCAATCGTGCTGCGATTCCGTGTATCTGCTCGTCGTGAAGCAGCCGGTGCCACGTTCGTTCGTAATCGTCGTCAGCGCGTTCGACCTCGAAATACGCGTCCTTGCCGCGGGCCAGTGCCTCCCAGCGGCCACGGTCGGATCCGTCCAGTGGGCTGATCTCCAACACGATATTCATACTGCCCTGCGTCCGGGCCCGCCGTCGATGGGCGCGGCCGGCCCACGGGCTCGAAGCGACACGCGAAGATTCAGCCGTTGTCACCGTCCTCATTACGAGGGGTGCGGTCGGTCAGGGGCAGTGGGCGTTGGGGGTGACGCCTTCGAATTTGCCTTGGCCGCCGTTTTGGGCTAGGCCTTGTTTGCCGAAGGCTAGGGTGCCGGTGGCTAGGGGGTTGTCGGTGCCGCTGGTGGCGCAGGTGATTTGGATGGTGTAGGCGCCCTCGGGGAGGGAGGGTTGGAGGGTTCGGGATAGCTGGTTGTAGGTGTTGAGTAGGTCGGTGGGGTCGGCGCTGGTGGTGGTTACGTGGATTTCCTTGCCTTGGATGTCGACTGTGTAGGGCGGGGGGTCGGGGAAGCCGGCCATGGTCGAGGACTTTGTGGTGCCTGGCGGGCGGGACGTGGGGGCGGCTTGGTCGGGGGCGTGGGAGGAGCACGCGGTGAGGGTGGCGGTGGCGGCCAAGCTGCAGGCGACGACGGCAATCCGGGCACGGTTCATAGCCGCATCCTGCCAGTGAACGCTGGCGGAAGCCCGCAGCGTGGGTGGTATTTCGGCGGATCGGTCGGCGCTACGCACTGAAAAGTAAGCACTTGTAACGGTGTAATCAGCGGGATTACATGGGTTCTCATGAAGGTCATTGCATTCGATCGATTCAAGCCTGGAGTCACGCTCGAGACGATTACGCCGTTCCTGCCGGAGGAGGTCGCCAATGTGTGGCGGCTGTGGAAGGCGGGGATTGTGCGGGAGAACTATGCGCGGGCGGATGAGCCGGGGGTGGTCATCGTGTTCGAGGTGGACGGCGTCGAGGAGGCTCGGCGGTATATCGACGACTTTCCGCTGAGCAAGAAGGGATTCCTGGAGTGGACGTGTATTCCGGTGATGGCGCCGCTGCCGCTGGAGGCGTTGATGGACGCGTCGGTGGATGTCGCGGAACCCTACGACCGCACGGCGTGAGGGCGGCATGCGACACGCTTACGGACTGACCATCCCCCAAACCGTCGAGGACGCTTGCCATCCCGAGCGGATGGCGGTGTTGATCTATGACATGCAGGTCGGCATCGTCGGACAGCTCGCGGAGGGTGAGCGCATCGTGAAAGCCTGTCTCGAGCTGCGGGATGCGGCGCGTGCGAACGGGTTTCGGGTGTTCTACACGCGTCACCTGTCGATGCCTCCGGCCGCGGCGGGCGCATCGCAGCTGCGGACGGCGATGGAGTGGCAGCATGTGGACGACCCCGCCGAGGTGCGCGCCGCCTTCCCGCAGGGATCGCCGCAGTACCAGCTGGTCCCGGAACTGTCACCGGGTCCCGACGAGGTGGTTTTCGACAAGCTCACCATGTCGGCCTTCGCCGGCACGCCGCTCGATATCGCCCTGCGGGACTTGGGGATAGGCGCGGTCGCCGTGGCCGGGATCGCCATGGAGGTCGGCATCGAACCGACGGTCCGCCACGCCACCGACCTCGGCTACCTACCCATCGTGGTGACCGATGCCTGCGGCGCGGGGCATCCCGAGGCGGCCGAACGCTCCCTGGCCGCACTGGCTTTCGCGGGCGGCTCACGCACCACCGACACCGCAACTCTGACCGCCCTCATGAACCGGCGATAGTAGGCAGTATCTCCTTGTAGGACAAGGTAACCGCCGATGGCCCGCGCAGTGTCACATGCTCGCGGTACGGCGGCTCGCCGTCGAGCCGGGGATCGACCACCCGCCGGGCGAACCGGGTGAGGGCGATATCGGCCTCGAGCCGGGCCAGCGGAGCGCCCAGGCAGAAATGCTGACCGAGCCCGAAGGCCAGGTGCCGGTTCTCCCGCGCCGGGTCGAAGCGGCCCGGCTCGGCGAACATCTCCGGATCCCGGTTGGCGGCCGCCAGCAGCATGACGATCATGTCCCCGGACTGGATCTCGATGCCCGGCAGCGAGATCGAGTCGCGGGCGATGCGGGGGACCAGCTGCACCGGCGGGTCGTAGCGCAGCGTCTCCTCGATCACCGGCCCGGCGAAGGACCCGGCCGTGCGCAGGATGGCCAGGTGATGGCGATGGCCCAGCAGCGCGAGAGTGGCATTGGCGATGAGGTTGACGGTGGTCTCGTGCCCGGCGATGAGCAGCAGCCCGCAGGTGGCGATGAGCTCGTCGTGGCTGAGCGCATCACCCGATTCCTCCGCCGCGATCAGCGCGGACAGCAGGTCGCCGCCGGGCCGCCGACGCCGTTCGCGAGCCAATTGTTCGAAGTACTCGTGCACTTCGTTGTTGGCGCGCACCAGTTCGACCGGATCGGGGCGGCCCGAGGTCGCCGTCCCCGACACCGGGTCGAGGGTGCGGGCCAGCATGCTCGACCATTCCCGCAACCGCGGCTCGTCCGCGACCGGCACCCCCAGCAATTCGCAGATCACCGTGATCGGCAGCGGATACGCCAGATCCGCCACCACATCCAGCCGCCCGCGTTCGGCGGCGCGATCGAGGGCGGCGTCCGCGATGGCGGTGATCCGCGGCGCCATCGCCCGCACCACCGCCGGGGTGAACGCCTTGGCGACCAGCCGCCGCAACCGCGTGTGGTCGGGCGCGTCCCGGAACAGGAACGAATGCGTCCCCGCCAGTTCCGCTGCCTGCTCCCCGGCCAGATCATGGGTCGGTGTCGGCCCTAACGGCAAGGCCGCGTGCCGCCGCTCCACCACCGCCCCCGGATGCCGCAGCACGGTCGCGCAATCCCGGTAGGAGGTCAGCACGACCACCGGCCCGCCGCCGAGCCGCACCGGCCCGTGCTCGCGCATGCGGTCGTAGAGCGGATACGGATCGGCGCGATTGGCCGGATTCAACAGCCCGGCGAAGAAGCCCGGGCAGGACGCGGTGGTCATCGATACCGCCTGGAGGTCAGCCGTGCCGGATGGCGCGATGGGTGAAGGTGGGCGAGGTGCCCGGATTGAGCAGCGCGCCGGTCAGCTCGCTGGACGGGAAGAACTGCAGGAACCTGGAATCCTGTTGGGACACATCCACGATTGTCTTCTCGATGACGAGCGAGTTGTACTGCTCGTAGGTGGTCTCGATCGTATTGGCGTTCAGGATCACCTCGTGCCCCCAGGACTTCGCCGCGTGCGCGAGCCCCGGAATGCGCGAACGCTCGGGCGTGAGACATTCGGTGGCGATGGCGTTTTCGCTGATCGCCCAGATTCCGGTATCGGTATTGAGGACCAGCGAGTGATTGCCCATGGCGTGTCCGGGCGTGGAGATCAGCGCGACACCCGGGCCGAGTAGGACGCTGCCGTCCAAGGGCAGAATCTTCTCCGGCGGCAGGTCCACGAAGGTGGTCGGCTGATACCAGGGCCGCTGGAACGGGTGCAGATCCGCCATCGCCTCCAGCTCATCGCGCTGGGCGAGCAGTTTGGCGTTCGGGAAGGCCGCCGCCACCGGCCGATCCGGACTGATGTCGGGCTGCGGGCGGGTGGTGCCCAGCCAGCGCCGCACGTCCTGGGTGTGCAGATGGTCGAAGGCGAGGTAGTCGACCTCGGCCGGATCGACTCCGGCCTGGCGGCAGGCGGTGAGCACATCGGAGTGCGCGGTCACGAACAGTCCTCGCAGCGGTCCCGGGGTCATCTTGCCGAGCTCGGCGAAATACGGTGTGTAGGAGTCGAGTTCATGATCGCTCGGCTCGAACAGCAGGGTCCGCCGCGTGCCGTCCGACTCGGTCCAGCGCACGATCAGCATGCGATTGCTGATGGTGACGAACGGTGTCGGGCTGATCGCGGCCCGGAACAATCCGTACCGCGTCGGGTACGGCAATGAGATCAGATCGTGCGTGCGCACCGAGTCCGGACTACCGGTCGCGGCGAACTCCCGCTTGAAATCCAGTGCGGCCGTGCGCACCGCGCGCAGTCGCGCACCGAAACCGCCGGGCGCGGACAATGCCTTGTCGAAGGTGTCGATGCGGGCGAACGGCGCGGTGGTGGCCGGGCGCGGGATGGCCAGCGGTTCGGTGGCGAGGCGTTCGGCGATGCTCATGCGAGCCTCCTGGATGCGATGGTCGGGGCGGTCACAGGATTCGGGGCCGCATACGAGTCATGCTGAACAGTGGGGTGAGCGGGCGCAGCGGAATCGGGGGAACCCAGACGCCGGGCAGGTCGACGCGGTGCAGACGCGCCTCGAGAACGCGGCCGATGCCCATCTGGTCGAGCGGATCACGTTCGGAGCCTTGCACGTCGAGATAGAAGTCCTCGATGCGGCGGACCTCGAGCACGCGCTCGCGCGGGGTGAAGCCGACCAGCCAGGACGGGAACAGTCCCGCGAGACCGACGACATTGCGGTGCGGGCGGGCCAGGATCGGCGGGGGATCGGTGATGACCTCGCCGAGCCGCCCGCCCATGCCGAGCAGTTTGTGGCCGCGGCGGGTGGCGGTGGCGTGGATCTCGGTATCGGTGACCGACCAGTCGATCTCGCCGAGCTTCTTCGGGTAGCCGAGCAACTCGCGGCCGATGATCAGGGCCACGTCGTCGTCGAGAATCATCCAGGGGCAATGGATTCCGGTGCCCTGCACGGTCTTGATGTGCACGAACAGCCCGGCCTCGTGATACCCCGGCGACTCGAAGTTGTTGTCCGGGAAGCAGGCGGTGAACAGATCCGCGCGCGCCGGTTCGGCCGGTTGGACGCCCGCGGGCAGCCAGCGTCGCATGGCCTCCGGGTCGATTTCGACCGTGGCACTGAAGTAATGGGCGTCGCGATACAGGCTGCGGCGCGGATCGCCGATCGCCAGCACCCGGCGCAGGTCATTGCCCAGCGAACGGCCGACCGTCCGCACGGCGGGTTCCCAACCCATGGTCACTTCACCTTTCGGTAGACGGTGCGCAGGATCGGGCCGATCAGCGCACGCGGGGTGTATTGGCCGCCGACCGTCTGGACCTTGGCGAAGGCCCCCGGCACCACGCGGCGTCGACCGGCGGCCAGGCCCGAGATCGCCTCGCGCGCCGCCTGTTGCGCGCTCACCCACAGCGGACCCGGAATCAGCCGGTCCAGATTCGGGACCTCGGCGACTTCGGCGTACTCGGTGCGCACCGGACCGGGCGCGAGCAGCGTGCAGCTCACGCCGGTCCCGGTGAGCTCGGCATGCAGCGATTCGGCGAGGGTGTTGGCGAACGCCTTGGTGGCGGCGTAGGTGGCATTGCCGGGACCGGGCTGATTGCCCGCGGTGGACCCGGTGATCAGGATCGCGCCCGTGCCACGCTCCAGCATGCCGGGCAGCACCGCAAGCGTGAGGTCGTGCACCGCAACGGAATTCAGCACCACCTGCTGACGCTCGCGAGCGGGATTCGCGCGCGCCAGCTCCCCGTAGGTGGCGAACCCGGCGTTGTTGCACAGTACGGCGATATCCCGGACGGACAGCTCGTCGCACAGCTTCGCACGCTCGCCGCCGTCGGACAGGTCGACGCCACGGACCTCGGCCTCGACCCCGTGACGGGCACCGAGCAGCGCGGCGAGTTCGCGCAGCCGGTCCTCGCGCCGAGCCACCAGGATCAGCGAGTGACCTAGGCGGGCAAGCTCTTCGGCCAGCGCGGCACCGATGCCGGAGGACGCGCCCGTGACGACGGCGCGGGAGGTCGGGGTTGGAGTGGGCAGGCTCATCGGATGCTCCTGGTCGTTCGGTCTCCGGCACCGCGGGCCTCGGATTGCATGCCGGGCCCATTGGTGCGCGTGCGAGAGGTGTTGGGGCTCATGGCGATCGCCGGACTCAGAACTGCGTCAGCGCGCGGGCGGTCACCATCGTCCCGGCGGCGGCCAGGGTGCGGACCGCGCCGGGACCGCTGACCTGCTTCGCGCCCGCCGCGATATGGCGGAAATTCGCGGCGTGCCAGGCGAGTTGGAGGTAGGAGTTGACCGGTGCGATAGGCAGCGGGACGCGCGGCGCGGTGGGCAGGATCAGCGGTTCGGCGTTCCCTGCCAGCAGGTCCGCCGCGATATTCGGGCGGATCGCGAAGGGGCGGCCCAGCCCGATCACGTCGACCGCGCCCCGGGCCAGCACCTCGTTCATGAAGTCCAGGCTGCGGATGCCGCCGGTGAGCATGAGCGGCATCGCCGAGCGAGCGCGCAGGTCTTGCGCGTAGCGAAGGAAATACGCCTCGCGCTCGCGGGTGCTGTCCTGCACCACACCGGTCATGGCCGGAGCCTCGTAGTTGCCGCCGGAGATCTCCAGCAGGTCGATCCCGGCCTGTTCCAGCGCGAGCGCCACCTCGAGCGACTCGCCCTCCTCCAGCCCCCTGCGCTGGAAGTCGGCGGAGTTCAGCTTCACCGAGAGAATCGCCGCGGGGCCGATGGCCTTGCGGACATCGGCGACCACCTCGAGCAGCAATCGGCGACGGTTCTCGGCAGTGCCGCCGTACTCATCGGTGCGCTGGTTGGCGAGCGGCGACAGGAACTGCGACAGCAGATACCCGTGTGCGGCATGCACCTGCACGCCGGAAAAACCCGCCGCCACAGCCAGTTCCGCCGTGCGCGCGAAACGACGGCGCAGATCGGCGATGTCCTCCAGCGACAGTGCCCGCGGCCTGCGCAGGTTGTAGCCGATCACCTGAGGACGCAGTGCCGACGGGCCGACCGGACGGCGATGCAGCGGGCCGACCGCCACCCGGCCGGGGTGATTGATCTGCATGACCATCACCGCGCCCGCACGGGAACCCGCACGCGCCCAATTGCTTACGGCCTCGAGCTGCCGATCGTTCTCCAGGGTGACATTGCGCGGTTCGACATAGGCGCGGCGGTCGATCATGACATTGCCGGTGACGAGCAAGCCCGCTCCGCCCCGGCCCCAGACGCTGTAGAGGCGGGTCAGGGTCTGGCTCGGCGCGCCGTTGATCTCGCCGAGCTGCTCGCTCATGGCGGCCTTGGCCAGCCGGTTGGGCAGGGTGACGCCGCAGGGCAGGGTGAGTGGACTGCCCACGGCGACGATGCGGGATGTCTTCGGTGACATGAATGGCTCCTGGTGTCGCGGCGGAAGATTGATGTGGTCAGGCGATCCGCCGGGCGGCGGCGAGCAGCGGGCGCAGCACGCCCATGGGCAGGCCGCCGGAGGCGTCCTCCGGCGAATCAGCGGTCTCCGGCGCACGGCCGGTGCGTTCCGAACCGCCGGACAGCAGCGCGCGGATCGCCGCGAACCGGGTCGCACCGCGCACCAGCCAGCGGCCGCGCAGCGCCTCCCAGCGCAATTCCGGTCCGCCCGCGAGGATTTCGGCGGAAGGCTTGGACACGTACGCGTAGAGATCGCCGAGCGGGGTATCGAGATCCTGCTGTAGCAGCGCGGCTTCGGCGATCAGACGCGACGAGTTCATCAGCAGCATGCCCGCTCCCGAGCGCGGCGCGACCAGGCCCGCGAAGTACAGATTCGCCAGGCCCGGCGCGAAGGTGTGCGCGACCAGTCGCGGCTGGCCGTGCTCCCAGTCGAGCAGCCCGTCGCGCAGGAACGGGAAGGTCGTCTTGAAACCCGTCGCCCAGACGATGGTGTCGTACTCCCCGCTGGTGCCGTCGACGAAATGCACGGTGCGCCCGTCGAATCGGGCGATTTCCGGCCGCACCGCGATGCGGCCGTGCTTGAGGAAGTACGGCAGTTGCTGGTTGACCACCAGATCCTGGTCGAAGATGCGATGCCGCGGCTTCTGCAAGCCGAAACTGCCGAAGCTGCCCATGCCCAGCGCGACGATGGACCGGAATACGGCCTCCTGCGCGGGTTTCGGGATCGGCACCGACCCGACGTCGAACCTGCCGCTCGGGATGCCGAAGACGTACTTGGGGATGAACCAGTAGCTGCGCCGCAGCGAGATCTCCGAATTGCCGAAGGTCACCGCGGCCTCCACCGCCAGATCGCAGCCGGAATTCCCGGCCCCGACCACCAGCACCCGCGAGCCGTCCAGGTCGGCGGGCCGCTTGTAGTCCTTGGAGTGGAGCTGCTTGCCGGTGAATTCGCCCGGGTACGAAGGGACATTGATGTCCCAGTAGTGGCCGTTGGCGACCATCACCCCGGCGTACTCACGAACCTCGCCACCGGCCGTCTCGACCCGCCACCCGGCCGCACCGGTCGCGTCCAGCGGCGCGACATCGGTGACCAGGGTCCCGAATTCGATGCGGCGGTCGAGCCCGAACTCCGTGGCGAAGGATCGCAGGTAGTCCCGCATCTGCGCGGCGCTCGGGAAGTCCGGGTAGTCGTCGGGCATCGGATGGTCCGGGAATTCGGTGACGTCCTTGGAGCTGATCAGGTACGTCGAGTCGTAGACCCCGTGCGACCAGTTGCCGCCGATGGCCTCGGTGGCCTCGAGCTGGTCGTAGTCGAGGCCGAGATCGGTGAGGGCCTTGGCCAGCGCCAACCCGGTGTATCCCGCCCCGATGATGCAGTAACGACGCCCCATTGCGACCTCCCTCAAAGCTACGTTCACTGTAGCTACAGTGTCTGTAGTATTTGTGCCGCGGTGTCCGATGTCAAGGCGGCGCGGCTCGCGGGCGGCCATACCTCGGGGAATACCCGGATGGCCGAGGCCGCGCAGATTCGACAGACTGGATCCTGTGAATCGGATACTGCGCGAACAGCTACGCGCCGAGGGGGAGTCGTGACGGCGCTCGCGCGCGGAGAGAATCGGCCCGCACCCGCCGATCGACTGACGGTCACCGTGACCTGTTCGGTCGCGGTCGATGTGTCGGCGCTGCTACTGGGCGCGAACGGGCGGGTGCGCTCCGACGGCGACTTCGTGTTCTTCAACCAACCCGTCGCCCCGGGCGTGGTCTACCGGCACGGGCGCGGGGCCGGGGACATGGTGGAGGTGCGGACCTCCGCGCTGCCCGCCGAGGTGGACAAGGTCGCCATCACCGCGAGCCTGGACGGCAGCGGGCCGGCGACCTTCGCCGGGGTGGGCTCGCTGGTCGCGACCATCGGATCCGACGCGGGCACACTGACTTTCCCGATGGATCGGCTCAGCACCGAGGCGGCCGTGGTGTGCGTCGAGATCTATCGGCGCGGCGACGGGTGGAAGGTGCGCGCGGTCGGCCAGGGCTACGACGACGGGCTCGCCGGACTGGCCGCCGCGTTCGGCGTGAACATCGACGACGAACCCGAACCGGCACCGCCACCGGTGCCCGCGAGCCGGGTCGCACCCACCCAGGTGCTCTCGCGCCCAGAGCCTTTCGCTCCACCGCCGCCGTCGGTGCCCGCCCAGCCGTTTCCCGCGCCGCAGCCCTTCACACCGCCGCAGCCCGTCCCGCCACCGCCGTACCCGGGGTCGCCGCCGATCGCGCCCACCATGCCGAATCCCCGAGCCCCGCAGCCTTTCCCAGCCCCACAAGGAGTCCCGTCCGTGCAGAGCGAGCTGTTCCATCCGAATCACGCCGAGGTCAGCGGTGCCGGCATTCAGAAGCAGGGCAGCAAGATGATCCGAGTGGCGGTGAACGGGGAGACCCTGGCGCGCGCCGGATCCATGGTCGCCTACCAGGGTGATCTGCAGTTCAAGGCGCTCGGTTCCGGCGGCATCGGCCGGGCCATCCAGCAGCGGCTCACCGGTGAGGGCGTCCCGCTCATGCAGGTGTCCGGGCGCGGAGATCTGTTCCTGGCCAATGCCGCCGCCGATGTGCACACCGTCGACCTGGATGGGACCGACGGGCTGACCATCAACGGCGCGAACGTGCTCGCATTCGATTCCTCACTGTCCTACAACATTCAGCGCGTGCAGGGTGCTGCCGGGTATGCGAGCAATGCGGGCTTCTTCAACTGCGTGTTCACCGGCCGCGGTCGCATCGCCATCACCACGCACGGTCAGCCGGTGGTGTTGAACGTGGACCAGCCGACCTACGCCGACCCGCAGGCCGCGGTGGCCTGGTCGTCGAGTCTGCAGACCGGCATCAAGCGCAACGACTCCTTCGGGTTCAGCCGTTTGATCGGCCGCAGCACGGGTGAGGGCCTGACACTGGCGTTCTCGGGCCACGGCTTCGTCATCGTGCAGCCGTCCGAACTGCCGCCGGGCGGCATGATCGGCGGCACCGGCGGTGGTCAGGAGGCCGGGCAGTCCGGTGGGCTGCTGGGCGGACTGCTCGGCTAGGGGCGATCGTCGCCTGCCGCACGCGGGTCAGGACACGTTGGTCAGGGGCAGCAGGCCGCGCTCTCCGAAGACCTTCTTCGCGACCAGGGTGGCGTTGAGGGAGCGCGGCACGCCCGCGTAGACGGCGGTGTGCAGCAACGCTTCCGAGATTTCGGTGGCGGTGAGTCCGACATTGAGGGCCGCGTTGATGTGCACATCCAGCTCGAGCTCGCAGCCGCCGAGCGCGGCGAGCACGCCGAGGGTGACCAGTTGCCGGTCCCGGGGCGCGAGTTCGGGGCGGTCGTACATATCGCCGAACGCCCAGGCCACCACCTGATGTCCGAGCTCGGGCGACACGTCGGCCAGCGACGCCACAACCCTTTGTCCCGCTTCGCCATCGACGCGGTTCAGGACCTCGAGGCCGTGGGCGTAACGCTGTTCGCGGTTCATGATTTCTCCTCGGTTGATGCTGTCGGTGTGACTTCTCAACTGTCGCGGATCGAACGGCCGAATCAGCCTTGCAGGCATCTGTAGCTATGCTTCCCATGCCTGGGAGGTATGGATTGATGGATCTTCGACTGCTCGGCTACGTGGTCGCCATCGCCGAGGAAGGCTCGGTCAGCGCCGCGGCGCGGCGCTTGCACGTGACCCAGCCGACCTTGAGCAGGCAGCTGCGGGACCTCGAAAGACGGCTCGGCGTAGCGCTTTTCGAGCGCGAGGGACGCGGGCTCACGCCGACCGCGGCGGGCCTGGCGCTGACCCGCCGAGCGACCGCCGTCCTGGCCGAAGCCGACGCCGCGCTCGAGGATGTCCGGCTGGCCGCCCAGGGGATGAGCGGACGGCTGACCGTGGCATTCGCCGGATCCGGCATCAACGGCCCGCTCGGGTCGGTGCTCGGCAGACTGCGCCGGGAACTGTCCCGGGTGGACCTGCGACTGGAGGAGAGCTTCAGCGATGCGGAGATGTCCGCGGGCGTGCTGGACGGCCGCTACGACATCGCCGTTCACCGGCTGCCCGCGCGTGACGCCCGGCTGGCGACCCGCGCCTGGTGGCAGGAACCGCTGACCCTGTTCCTGCCCGCCGCCCACCCCCTCGCCCACGCGGCCGGACCGGCACCGCTGTCCGCACTGGGCCAGATTCCCCTGGTCATCTGGCCCCGCGACGCGTCCGCCCGCTCCTATGACGAGATCATCGCCCTCTGCCATCGGGCCGGGGTGGTCCCGCGCATCGGAGCCGAAGGCCGCAGCGCCCAAACGCTGCTCGCGCTGGTGGCCGCCGGATTCGGTGCCGCCGTACTGCCCGACTCGCACCGCGCGCTACGCCGCGTCGGGGTGGCCCCGAGACCGCTGGCCGACACCTCGACGACGCAGTACGTCGCCTGGCGTGCGGGCGACCCGAGCCCGCTGGTCGCGCGGTTCCACAGCGTGCTCGAGCAGTACGGTCACGACGCGCTCACCCGAACAGACGGATGAGCCAGGCGGCGCTGATCACGGTGGTCACGCCGCCGATGCGGGTCGAGATCTGCGCGAACGGCATCAGATTCATGCGATCGGCGGCGGACAGGATGGCCACGTCGCCGGTGCCGCCGAGGCCGCTGTGACAGACGGTGACCAGGGCGGCGTCGACCGGATACATGGCGATGGCGCGGCCGACCAGGAAACCGGTGAGCGCCATGGCGAGAACCACTGCCGTGCAAGCGATCACGTAGCCGATCGACAGCACCGCCATGACATTGTTCAGCGGCAGGTACACCATGCCGAGCCCGATCATGGTGGGGAAGATGAACCAACGGGCGATGATCGCGTACACCGCCCGCGCGTCCGCCTCCACCGACGCCGGGAAGACGCCGCCGAGTTTGCACAGCACCGCGAGAATGATGACGAGCACAGGGGCCGGTAGGTGAACCGGCTTCTCCAGTAGCGAAGCGAGGACGAACAGCCCGGTGATCATCAAGACGCCGAGTGCGTAGTTCGGTTCCCGGGTCGGCGTGGAATCGGTGGGGGTCAAAGCGATCTCGGGACCGCGCACCAACCGTCCGCCGCCGTCCAGCTCCGGCTTCCGTTGCCCGAGTCGACGCAGGATCCCGGCGGCGATGATCGCGGCGATATTCCCGATGATGGCCGCCGGAATCAGCTGCGCCACATAGCTTCCGGGTTCACCGCCGAGCGCGGAGGCGTACGCCGACGACAGCGGGATGACCCCCTCGCCGATGCCGCCGCCCAGGATCGGCACCACGATGTAGAACAGCGCCCGGTGAAAGCTGTTGCCGAACAGCATCGCCACCGCCAGCCCCGCCGCGACCGCCGCCACCGTGCCCGCCAGCAGCGGCGGGAAGATCCGGATCAGCCCGCCCACCATGAGTTTTCGACTCATGCCCAGAATGCTGCCCACCACCAGGGTGGCGATCACGAAGTACAGGAAGTTGGCCTGCTTCATCAGCGCGGTCACCGCGCGCACCGTATTGCCGTCGAACACCTTGGCGTACACCAGGATCGACGGCGTCAGCAGGCACACCAGCGCGCCGCCGCCGATGCGGGAGATCAGCGGCAGCCGATTGCCGAGCGGGCCCAGCAGCATGCCCAGACCGACGATCACCGCCAGCCCGCCGATCATGTTCTCCGGAATCGCGTGAAACCGCCCGGCGAGCAGCACCGCCGCGGTCAACGCCACCGGAATCAGCAGCGGCGCGCCGTCCATCTCGGGCAGCGGCCGCCGGGAGACATTACGGATCTTGTCGAGGGAACTCATTGCCGCTCACCGGATTTCCAGCGCTGCCCGGACGGCCTTGCCGAGCGATTCGGTGGTGCCGCTGCCGCCCATGTCGGGGGTGAGAGCCGCACCGCCGACGGCGAGCACGGATTCGATCGCCGCCAGCACGGCGGCCGCCGCGACCTGCTCGCCCAGATGCTCGAGCATCATGGCCGCGCTCCAGATCTGGCCGATCGGATTGGCGATGCCGCGCCCCGCGATATCGGGAGCCGACCCGTGCACCGGCTCGAACAGGCTGGGAAACCGGCGCTCCGGGTTGATGTTCCCGCTCGGCGCGATCCCGATGGTGCCGGTGCAGGCCGGGCCGAGATCGCTGAGGATATCGCCGAAGAGATTGCTGGCCACCACGACATCGAACCAGTCGGGGTGCAGCACGAAATTCGCGGCCAGAATATCGATGTGGTATTTGTCCACCTCGACCTCCGGATAGGCGCGGGCCATTTCCGCGACGCGCTCGTCCCAATAGGGCATGGAAATGGAGATGCCATTGCTCTTCGTCGCTGAGGTCAGGTGTTTGCGGGGCCGCCGCTGCGCCAATTCGAACGCGTACCGCAGGATGCGGTCCACGCCCGTGCGGGTCATGACGGTCTCCTGGACCACCGTTTCCCGTTCGGTGCCTTCGAAGATCCGCCCGCCGATGCTGGAGTATTCGCCCTCGGTGTTCTCGCGCACCACATAGAAATCGATATCCCCGGGCACGCGCCCGGCCAGCGGTCCGGTCACGCCGGGCAGCAGCCGCACCGGCCGCAGACTCACGTACTGGTCGAAATGCCTGCGGAACTGGAGCAGACTGCCCCACAGTGAGATGTGGTCGGGCACGACTTCCGGCCAGCCGACCGCACCGAAGAACAGCGCGTCGAAGGACTTCAGCCGATCGAACCAGTTGTCCGGCAGCATTTTCCCGTGCGCGGTGTAGTAGTCGGCGCTGGCGAAGTCGAAATACTCTAGTTCCAGGGTGAAATCGCAGGCGGCCGCGACGCCCTCCAATACCCGGATGCCCTCGGGCACGACCTCCTTCCCGATTCCGTCGCCGGGAATAACCGCAATGCGGTGCACGGTCGCCATAATTCCGCCTTCCTCGCCGCCGATCGAACATCGTTGCTGTCGGCTGGATCACAACGGTAGGCTCGGTGACCCGGCGCGGAAAGTACGTACGACGCAAGAGACCTTTTCCGAAATGGAAAGAATGACAGGAGGTTCCGATGCGGGGCGGTGGGGCCGACGACATTCTGTTCTTCGACGTCGTCGCCCGGTCTCGCAGCCTCACCGAGGCGGCCCGCGAATTCGGGCTGTCGGTCTCGGCGGTCAGCAAGCGGCTGACGCAGTTGGAAGCGCGCCTCGGCGTGCCTCTCATCCAGCGCACCACAAGGCGATTCACCCTCACCCCGGAGGGGGAGCGCTATGCCGCGGGCGCGGCCCGACTCGCCGCCCAGTGGGAGGAGCTCGAGGACTCCATCGCCGAACAGCACGGTGACCTGCGCGGCCGGTTGCACGTGCGCTCCACCATCGGGCTCGGGCGCGCCCACATCGCCGATCTGGTGGCCGAATTCGTGGCCGCGCATCCGCTGGTGCGGATCGATCTGGAGCTGTCCTCGGTGCCGCTCAATATCGCGGGCACCGGATTCGATCTCGACATCCACGTCGGCACGCTGCCGGATTCCCGCCTGAACGCGCGGCGCCTGTGCCGCAATCGCCGGATCGTCTGCGCCGCACCGGAATACCTCCGGGTGCACGGTGCGCCGCAACGGCTCTCGGAGCTGGAACGGCACAACTGCATCGTGCTGCGGGAGAACGAAAGCGATTACGCGCTGTGGCGTTTCGAGCAGCCGGAGACGGCGGTGCGGGTAGCCGGGAATCTGGTCAGCAATGACGGCGACGTCATCACCCGCTGGTGCCTCGAGGGTCGCGGCCTCATCATGCGGTCGCTGTGGCAGGTGGCCCCGCTGCTGCGCGACGGCAGCCTGATCCACGTGCTGGCCGATTTCCCGACGCCCAGCGCCGACATCTACGCCACCTACACCGACTCCCCGGCCCTGCCCCGGCGCACCCGGGCCCTGCTCGACTTTCTCGAACAGGGCCTCGAGGCCCGAATCACGCGGTCTTGACGGCCGTCACGAA
>NZ_JBSGBY010000095.1:18173-18455 GCF_053601505.1 Nocardia sp. NPDC004722 | reverse complement strand
AACTGGGCGAAACCCCGCCCGGCAACCCCTTCCCCACGTGATCGGTGAGATACACCGAGAACACGAAGGTCAGAATCACCGCGTTGAACGAGGCCGCCGCCCAATCCCACAACCCCCACGCCACCACGGCGGCACGCCCGGTAGCCTGCCCCACCATCGCCTGATCCACGCTGCCCGCCTCGGAGCCGTCGCTCATGCAGCGCAGACTACTGACCCGCGCCTGCCGATGCAGACCACTGAGCCGGAACTCGGCCGGGGAGTTCTTCGGCCGGGTCGGGGGGC
>NZ_JBSGBY010000095.1:0-18163 GCF_053601505.1 Nocardia sp. NPDC004722 | reverse complement strand
GCGTTGGGCGGGGGACATGGCCAGGAGGGTGCTGAGTTTGTCCCAGGCGTGGGCGTCCGACGGGGTCCAGATCTGCATCCAGGCACCGGCGATGGAGGGGAGGGACATGCTGGTCATGTACATGACCAGTTCGCCGATGGCCATATTGCGGATGACGCGGGTGCGGCCGAGCGGGAGGGCGACGTCGTTGCGGGCCCAGAGTTCGGCGAAACGTGGGCTCAGCGTGACCATTTCATCGATGAACTCCACCCATTCGGGGTCGCCGAGGTTGCGGGCGTAGGCGGCGCGCAGGTAGCCGACCATGCGGGCGAGGTGCTCCGGCTCGGAATGCGAGGGGTAGGGGGTGCAGCATTCGTCCGCCAGGAAGACCTTGCGCAGCACATTTCTCGAACCGGTGAGGAAGATCGGATACATGGCGAGGTAGGCGGCATTGTGGGCGAGCACATCGTATTTGGCGCTGAACAGGGCCGCGGGCAACGGGTGCAGGTGATCGAGGATGGTCTGCACCTCCTCCGGCACCGGCTCCTCGACCACCGGCATCGGGATCGCCGGAACATCCGCGAGCCGGTACAGGTGCGCGTGCTCGGCCCCGTCGAGGGCCAGCGCCCGAGCGATGGCGTCGAGAACCTGCACGCTGCAATTGATGTCGCGCCCCTGCTCGAGCCACGTGTACCAGGTGATGCCGACCCCGGCCAGCTGGGCGACCTCCTCGCGCCGCAGCCCGGGCGTGCGCCTGCGGCTGCCCGTGGGCAGTCCCACATCCTGCGGCAGGATCCGCGCCCGCCGCGACTTCAGGAACGTCGAGAGCTCCTCCCGGCGCGTCTTGCGCACCGAACGCGAATTACCGTTCCGCGCAGCCGCACCCGTGACCGTATCGATCAAGGGGCCGCACGCCTCCGCTCCAGACACCATGAGTCCATGGTGCGGGTTCCCGCCACCGGTATCCAGGTGGTGTCGGTACCCGTATAAGCAGGCACCTGCCATCGGCCAGGCGCTCGGTGCTGCGTGCGTGCGGCTTTCAGCCTGAACTGTGGCGCTGACGATTTGGGTGATACTGGCGGTGTGGACGGGACGTGGGAGGCGTGGGGTCGGGTCGTGACGGCCGCGATCGCCGCGATACCGGTAGCCGTTCTCGTGGCCTGGTGGCTGGCCGGGCGGCGCGGGTGGCGGGCGGCGCTCTGCGAGTAGGGATGGTGGCGGGTACCGCGCCGTGGCTGTGGATGATCCTCACGCCCAACGGAAGAGGTCGCTCATTGAATCTCGTGCCGCTGCGTGATCTGGCCGAGCAACTGACCGGGGACCGGGTGCTCGAGCAGTTCGGCGGAAATCTGCTGGTCTTCGCCGCGCTCGGCTTCCTGTTGCCGATGCGCCGACCCTGGTTCGCTCGCTCGTACCGGATCCTGTTGGCGGGAGCCGCAGCTTCGATCGCGGTGGAGACCGCGCAGTTCGCCCTCGCTATCGGCCGCTACTCATCCGTCGACGACGTGCTGCTCAACGCGGCCGGTGCCTGCCTCGCGGGCCAGCTCTCCCGACCCCTATGGGCGTCGCGACCGCGCGGGATGCGGCAGGAAGAGTGTCACGGGGATGTTCTGGCGTCGTAACTGGTTGCGGCGCTGCGGACTTGGTCGACGTAGGTGTTCGAGTGGTTGTAGGCGTAGATCGCGGCGCGCCAGCCGTGGCCGGTGGCCAGGTCTCCGCCCGAGGCACACAGGTAGCGGCCCGCCGCGAGCGCGGCGTCGTCGATGTTGTCGGGACTACCCGACAGTGCGGTGGTGCTGACCGGAGTCGCGTTTTGTAGTGCGGTGGACAACGTTTGGTAGTCGACGGCGGCACGCGCGCCCCAGCGCCTCCACGTGTCGGGGATGAACTGGAACGGTCCCATGGCCCGCGCGTAGACGGTGCGGCCCGCGCGGGCGGTGGCGACGGGATCGGTGATGACGGCGTTGCCGCCGGTGCCATCGAGAGCGACACCGCGGATCGGGGGCGCGACCGTACCGTCGGCGGCGATGAGCGCCCCGCCGAATCGGGCGTGGTTGCTTTCGATTCGCGCGATCCCGGCCAAGGTGGTCCAACCCAGGTGGCAGCCCGGCTGGGCTCGGGCCATGACCAGCGTCGCGTATCCGTAAGCCTGCACCGCCCGCACCGGGATCCCGAATCGGGTGGCCCGCGTCTGTGCCCAGTCGCGGAGTTGATCGATCGGGTTGCTCGCGGCGTCGAGCCGGATCGCGGGCAGCAGACCTCCCGCGCCCGGCGGCGGCGTATCGGGGGCCTGCGCGTTGTGGTGTGGATGCAGGACGCCGACCAGGGCGACCAGAGCGAGCACCGCGGCGGCGTAGGAGAGCCGCACGCCGCGCCCCGTCGTCTCATCGGCTTCGTCGGTCATGGCCGCTCCTCGGAATTCGTTGTCGTCACCGATGTTTCAGCTGCGCGCTCATCCGCACGGGCGCGGTTGGCTCGTCGTGGTGGTCGGCTTCGGCGAGGTGGTGTTGCTCGGTGTGGCCGGGGTCGTCGTGCCGGTTTTGGGCGGCACCGTCGTCGGGTGCGGTGTCGTTGTCGGATGCGGTGCCGTCGTCGGACGCGGTGTCGTCGTCGCCGGTGGGTGCGCGATGGTCGGTGTCGAGATCGCCGAGGCGCGCTTGACCGTCGTCGGACAACTCGTCGTCGTGGCGGGCGGTATCGCGGTCGTCGTGGTCTTCGGCAACGCGGTCGTGGTCGGCGGCGGTGTATCGCTCGTCGCCGCGATGGTCGTCGCGGTGACCGGGGGTTGGGTGACGACGACGATGCTCGGATCGGCTGTCACCGTGACGGTCGAGACGGTCGTGTAAGGAACCTGGGTACCGGGATCGGGCTGGTACGACGGGAAACTCGGCAAACCTCCACCGAGGGTCGCGTTCGCGCTGACGGTGATCGAGAAGCTCGGTGGCTCCACGGTGGTGGTCGGGACGCTGGTGACCGTAGTCGTGATCGGGGTATCGGTGGTCGTGGCGGGGTCGGTGGTCGGGTCGGTGCTGACTTCCGGTGTGGAAGACAGTGCGGTGTCCGCGGTCTCGGCGTCGGTTGTCGTCGGGTCGGTGGGGACGGGTATGTCACCGGGTGTGAGGGATGGGTCCGTCGTATCGACGCTCTGGAATGCCCCGTACTGCGCGGTTACCGCGTCGAGGGCGGTGGTCTCCTTGGCGTCGGCGGCAACACTGCCGACGGTGTCGTCGCCGCGCGAATCGGCGGCCACGACGACCACCACGATCAACACCAGCAGCGTGCCGATGGCCGCGGCGTGCGGACCGCGACGTCGAAGGTGTTCCCCCGGAATATATTTCGACAGCCACGTCACCCTGGTGTCGGCGTCGGGAAGGATCTCGGTGGGGTCCGTATGCGGGGTGGTGTCGGGTGTTTTCACCGGCGATCGCTTTCTACCGCAGGACGAGCAAAAGAAGGTGGAGAGTGCTCGACGTTGCTCGGCGGGTTCACCGAGCAACGTTCAGGGTCGTGGGAGGGGGTTCAGCACGAGCCGCCCGGCGGGGGTGGCGTGGTGGGGGTTGTCGTGACGGGTGCGTCGGCGACGGTGACGGTGATGGTCTGGGTAGTGCTGCCCTGGGAGGCGGTCAGGGTGTGGCTGCCCGACTTGGTGGGCGTCCAGGTGGTGGTGGCCTTGCCTTTGAGGGAGTCGGGTGTGACGCCGCCGGCCGGGCCGAGGTTCTGGCCGTTGTCGGCGAAGAAGACCGACAGGCCGATGGTGGACCCGCTGACCGTGGCGGTGATGGTGTAGGTGCGGTTGGTCTGCAGGTTCTGGTCGGAGACCGACAGGGACACGACGTCGGCGGAGGACGGCGTGGCCAGCGCGACGGTGGCGGCGGCGACGGCCAGTCCGATGCCGAGGCGATAACGGTGTGGGGTGCGCATCGGAATTCTCCTAGAACTGATCGGTGGCGATGATTTTCTCGATATTGCGTTCGGCGAGCGCCGTGATGGTGACGAACGGATTCACTCCCACGCTGCCGGGAATCAGTGATCCGTCGGTGACATAGAGCCCCGGATATCCTTTGAGCCGCCCGTAATTGTCGGTGGACTGATTGAGCAGGCAGCCGCCGAGCGGATGGTAGGTGAAGAAGTCACCCCATATCCGGTTGCCGCCGAAGAGGTCGTACCGGTAGATCGTCCCCGCGCTGGCGTTGATCTTGTCGAAGACGGCTTTCGCTTGGTCGATCGAGGGCTGGGTCATGCCCGCCGTCCAATTCAGGTCGACTCCCCCGGTAGTCGAATTGAAGGCGAAATTGGCGCGGTTCGGGTTCTTCGTGATGGCGAGGTAGAGATTGGCGAAGGTTTCGATGCCCGCCGGGAACGGGGTGATCTCGGCGAAGACCGAATTGGAGTCCCACGCGTCGATACCCATGCAAGGCACCGTGGATTGGCTGGTGCCGGTGGCGTCCCACCCGGCCCGGCCGACCATCACATTGCCGTTGTTCCCCCAGCCGGTGCCGACCGTGCAGTCCAGATGCGGCAGCTTGTTCTGACTTCTCATCGAGACCAACAGCTTGCTGGTGCCGACGCTGCCGGCGGCGAAGAACACCTTGTCGGCGGTGACGGTCTTGGTCGCGATCGTTTTGCCGCTCACGTCGGACTGCACGATGGTGACGGTGTAGCCGGAGCCGCTGGCGGGGGTGACGGCGGTGACGGTGTGCAGCGGTGAGATCGACAGGTTGCCGGTGGCGGAGGCGGTGGCCAGGTAGGTCTTGTCGACGGATTTCTTGCCGTAGTCGTTGCCGTAGAGCAGTTGTCCGCCCAGTGCCGAGGTCGGCACACTGCCCGCGTCCTCCTGTTTCATGTAGTTGAAGTCGTAGACGTTGTCGACGAAGACGGTGTTGAATCCGGCCTTGTTGGCGACATCGCGGCTGACGCGCGCGAACTGGTACCACTTGGTGGAGTTGAACCAGTTCTGGTCGATGCTGTTGACCTGCAGGCCGGCTTTGGCGCGGGGGTAGTACTTGGCGTACATCTCCCCCATATCGACCGAGGGCAGGATGGTCTGGATGTAGGACTGTTTGGGGACCACGGCCATACCGCCGTTGACCAGCGAGCCGCCTCCGACGCCGCGGCCCTGGTAGACGCGCATGGCGGCGAAGTCTTCGGCGTCGAGGATGCCCGCGTCGCTCGGGATGTTCTTGTCGATCGGGAAGCCCAGGACATTGCTGATGGGCTGTTCGGTCTTGGACTTGAACCAGTAGGAGCGGCCGTCGGGGTTGAGCAGCGTGGGGTGGATCTTGCCGTCGGATCCCGGGGTGATCCAGTTCTGCCCCTTCTCCACCATCGCGACTTTCTTGCCCGCCTGGGTGAGTCGGAGCGCGGTGACCGCGCCGCCGTAGCCGGAACCGATGATCAGGTTGGGGACGTGGTCGCCGTCGCTGATCGCGTTCGGTGCCGCCGAGGCTTTGGCCGTCAGCCGGGCGGGCATGAGTGCCATCGCGCCCGCCGCGCCTGCCGCCATGCCCGCGGCCGCCAGAAAACTCCGGCGGGAAACCGACGAGCCGAACTGTTTGTTATGCGGCGTGCCTTGCATAGAAATACCTTCCGAATCGAGGCCGGTGAATCTGACCTCAGTAACGCCGCACACGATATCCACTGAAAAGAACACGTTTCAACTGTGTGAAAATATTTCGGTGGTATCAAAACGAGAATGGGCACGGCTCATAACCCCGTGTCCCACCCTCAATAAATACGAAACAAGTGGCGAAACTGTACTCGATCACCCCCGACCGTGTCAGCGGATTGAAAAATATCCGGAGCCGGGGGGACGGACTGACATCGTGAATCAATTCACTGACACGACGTCCCAAAAGAAATGAATCACCGATTTCCGGCGCATGCGCGAATTACTGTCGTGAACGATTTATGTGCGGCACTCAGTTGGATGCGGCATGCCCGGCGGCGCGGAACTCCCCGGGCGACATCCCGGCCTCGTCTTGGAACGCTCGGTAGAACTGCCGCTCGCTGCCGAACCCGCAGCCCGCCGCGACGGCCGCGATCGTCGCCGACCCGTTCAGCAGCAGGGTGCGCGCGTGCGCCAGCCGCACCCGCCGCAACGCCGCCACCACACCGCCGTCGGCCTCCGTCGCGCGATACAGGGTGCTGCGCGAGAGCGAGCAGGCCGCCGCGATGCGCTCCACGCTCAGCCCCGAATCGGCGAAATGCTCCCGCAGATACGCGAGTACCCGTTCGCGCGCCTGCGCCATCGCGGGCCCTTCCAGCGGGCGTTCGCCGGAGATCAGGGACACGACCGAGGCAAGCAGGTCCACGGTGTGGTTGCCCATGGCAAGGCGGTCGGCGGCGTAATCGTCGGGCAGCGCGGCCACCGCACGGCAGTACCCGGCCGCGATCGCGGCCGCACCGGCGCCCGGCAGCGACAGCGGCTGCGCGAACAATCCGGCGAAGCGCTCCTGCGCGAGTCCGGTGCGCGCCAGCAGCATCGACCACGGGACCTGCACGATGGCGGTGGCGCAGTAGTTCTCGATCCGGAAGATGGTCGGCCGGTCGGTGGAGATCAGCACGAATGATCCGGCGGTCAGCGCCGTCTCGCGCCGGTCCTCGTCGACCACCAGCGCCGAGCCCGCGGTGGGGGCGATGGCCACCACGTAGCGGCCCTCGGTGCGGGCGACATGGTGTGCGGTGCGACGGCCCTGCATGCCGCCACCGCGCCCGGTGCCGATCCGCAATCCGCCCGCCGCGACCACCGAGGAGAAACTCCCGGAGAACGATCTGCCCGCCAACGGCTCCACCGCGATCGGCACCACATCGCTGCTGAGCAAGGACTCCCACTGCGCCAAAGACGCTGTGGCAGGAACATTCTGCAAGGCCATGTGGTGCGGTACCGCCTGTTTCGCTCACACCCGCCCGCGGGCGGGTGGGTGGTGGCCACCGTACCGGACGACCGGGGGTCAGCGGTGGTGTGTCGCAACCGTTCCGGGCAACGAGAAAGCGGGGACAGGATTCGAACCTGTGACGAATATTTCTAACGTAACGCTAGTTATTTTCGATTGCCGTGAATAAGCTGCCCCCTACTTGCTCGGAGTCTCGGGAGGCCATCGCGTGCGAGGAGGATTCGAATGTGGATATGCCGGGCCCTGGTGGTCGCCCTGCTCGCGATGTCGCCGTCGATCGCGGCCGCGAGTCCGGCCGCCGATACCGGACTCACCTGGCACAGCTACGGGAAAGGCGATGCGGCCCGGCGCTATCTGGTCTACCGGAGCGCCGATCTCGCGCCCGGCGCTCCCGTGGTGGTGTGGTTGCACGGCTGCTGGTTCCGCGGCAGCGACCCCTCCGACACGGACCGGGTCCAATCCGCGCTGGACACCGGGTTTCCCGCGCTGGCGGCGCGATACGGGTTCGCCGTCGTCTTCCCGCAGCAGCCGCGCTCGGCCAATGCCGACGAGTGCTGGAACTGGTTCGATCCGATGCAGCAGTGGTCGGGCGCGGGGGAGGCCGCGACCCTCGACGGCCTGACCGCGGCCGCGGTCACCGATCTGCGCGCCGATCCGAAACGGGTGTATCTGGCCGGACATTCGGCAGGCGGGGCCATGACCGCGGTGCTGGGGGCGGCGTATCCGCAGCACTTCGCCGCCCTGGGGATCAGCGCGGGCTTCCCGGCGGTGATGGGGCTGGATTCGCTGGGGCTGTTCGCGGGGAACCGAATGATCGGGCAGGGTGTGCGGCGCTTGCCGGCCGCGGTGGTCACCGGCAGCGACGACCCGCTGTCGCAACCGTGGATACAGCAGCTGATCACCGGGGAGTGGCGGCGGGCCAACCTCGCCGCGGATCGGCGGTCCCTCGATGTCCTGGGTGCGTTCACCGATGTCGTCGCGCCCGCGGAGCCGGACTCGGTCGAGGAGTTCGCGGGCACCGGCTCGAGCTACCCGTTCACCGTCTCCCAGTACCGGGTCGGCGGTCATATCGCGGTGGACCACTGGGTCTTTCAAGGCATGGGGCACGAATATCCCGCCGCCACCATGACTCCCGCGCTGTGGGACTTCTTCGCGGCGAGCGGCGCGTCCTGAGGCCGGGTGTCCCGGTTCGAGGTCAGTCCGGCTGGGCGATCCGCTCGAGCAGGTAGTCGTAGGCCGCCACGATGCGCTCGTCGAGCTCGGCCACGGGGACGTCGAGGTCGCGCGCCACGGTGTCGCGGAAGACGGCGTATCCGGCGACGGTGGCGGCGGTGAGCACGTTCAGGGCCACGGCGTCGACCTCGGCGGGCAGTGCGCCGTACGCCTTGTCCCGGCCCAGCGCGGCGTTCATATCCTCGGGATCGGTGAAGATGGACAGCTGCGTGTCGCCGTCGAGGGCGAGCATGGTCATGAACGCCATCCATTTGCCGGAGAGCGCGGCCCGCATCAGCCTGCGCCTGCGCTCGGCGAACGGCAGGTCCCAGTGTCCGGGGAACTCGGTCGCCAGGCCCGTCAGCCGATGCGCCAGGGCCGCGCGCAGCAGTTCCTGCCTGCTGCCGAAGAGTTGGTAGATCTGTCCGCGGTTCACATTCGCTTCGGCCGCAACCTCGTTGAGGTTCAGGCCGGCCAGCATGCCGTCGCGTTCGAGGAGTCTTTCGACGGCGTCGAACAGGTCCGATTCGGTGCGCGCGCGGTCGCGCTTCTTGCGCGGCCGGGGCGTGGTCGGCTCGTCCATACGGGAAATCTTGCCGCATGCGAGTGTCCGATTCGCGGGCGACCGCGATTCCGGCCCGGCGTTCGCTCCTGACGTCCGCGCCCTATCCGTTCCCACACCCCATGTGTTACTGGACGATTGCTGTGATTGTCATCATACTAGCAGAATGCTAGTAATTTCCGGCTGGGGATTCTACGCTGGCGAAGGTACGGCAATTCCAGACAGGCAGTCTCGAAAGTGAAAGGCAGTCAATTGATTCCACTGATCCTCGACACCGGTAGTGCCGCCTTCGGCGGATTGATCAACACCCTGAGTGCCGCCTTCGGCGGTATCGGCAACACCCTGTGGACCGGCTCGTTCGGTCGGCCGTAACCGGTCGATCGATTTCATGGGCGGTCGGTCCAGGCTCCCCCCGGCTGGGACCGGCCGCCCCGCGGTCACCTGAAAGCAATGCTGGACAAGTCTTTTGACCGAGGAGGGCAGATGGCGCGGAACGGGATCCGATGGCAGGCGATCGTCGGCGCAGGCATGGTTCTCCTCGCGGTGGTGACCTGCCTCGGCCCGGTCGGGATCGCCGAGGGCGATTCGTCCGGGACACTGCGGGCCGATGCCACGGCCCCCGATGGATCCGCCATCGACGGCGTCACGGCCGTGGACGACCGGCACGTGCGTCTTTCGGTGTACTCGGCGGCCATGTCCCGTCCCATCATCGTGGAGGTGCAGCGCCCGGCCGACCCGTCGCGGCCCGCCCCGGTGCTGTATCTGCTCAACGGCGCCGACGGCGGTGAGGGGACGGCGAATTGGGACCATCGCGCCCCGGCGGCACTGGACTTCCTCGCTACCAAGGATGTCAATGTCGTCCAGCCGATCGGCGGCCTCACCAGCTACTACACCGACTGGCGGGCCCCGGATCCGGTACTGGGCGTGAACAAGTGGAAGACCTTCCTGACCGAGGAGCTGCCACCCCTGATCGACTCGGCCCTGAACACGACCGGCGACAACGCGATCGCGGGCCTGTCCACCTCCGGAACCTCGGTGCTGCAACTCGCGATCGCGCGACCCGGTCTCTACCGCTCGGTCGCGGCCTACAGCGGCTGCGCGCAGATCAGCGATCCGCTCGGCTACCAGTTCGTGAAGCTGGTCGTCGGGCAGGGGCAGGGCGACACCGCGAACATGTACGGCCCGCAGGACGATCCGATGTGGGCAGACAACGATCCCTACGTCCACGCCGACCAGCTGCGCGGCCTGAACCTCTACTTGTCCAGCGGCTCCGGACTGCCCGGCCCGCACGACACCCTGGACGGCCCCTACACGCTGCCCGGCCTCGAGGGCCTGGCCAATCAGGTCACGGTCGGCGGCGTCCTGGAAGCCGCCACCGATTACTGCACCCACAACATGCAGACCCGCCTGGCCGCCTTGGGGATTCCGGCCACGTTCGACTTCCCGCCGACCGGGACCCATTCCTGGGGCTACTGGTACGACGCGCTGGTCAACTCCTGGCCGGTGCTGGCTCGCGGCCTCGAGCTCTGAGCCTGCTCGACCGAACGGTAGCGACTCGGCCCGCCGCACCTCGCGCACCGGTATCCGGGTGGTGTCGGTACCCGTATAAGCAGGCTCCTGTCATCGGCTGCGGACGGGCCGCACGCTCGTCTCATGACACAGAGTTCGACCCAAGCACCACCGGTGGCGGTTCCCGCCGCGGTGAGCGCCAGGCGGCCGGTGGCCGTGCTGGCGGTCATCCTGCTCGGTCAGTTCATGGCCGTGCTGGATGCTTCCATCGTCAATGTCGCCATTCCTTCCATTCGAATTTCCCTGCACGCCACGGGTTCCGGGCTGCAGCTCATTGTCTCCGGGTATGTCATCGCCTATGCGGTGCTGTTGGTGACCGGTGCGCGGCTGGGCGACCGGTTCGGGCAGCGCACCATGTTCGTGGCCGGGCTGACGGTGTTCACCGTGGCCTCCCTGGCGTGCGGGCTGGCCGGGAATGCGGGCTCGCTCATCGTCTTCCGCTTCCTGCAGGGCGCGGGCTCCGCGGCGATGGTGCCGCAGGTGATGACACTGATTCAGCGCACGTTCACGGGAACCACACGGGCGCGGGCGCTTTCGGCGTACGCGGCCGTGATCTCCGGCGGCATGGTGGTCGGTCAGATCGCGGGCGGCGTCATCGTGAGCAGTGACATCGCCGGAACCGGCTGGCGTGGTGTGTTTCTCGTGAATGTGCCGATCGGCCTGGCGCTGCTGGCGGTCGCGCCGCGCATCCTGCCCGTCACCGCCCGGGTGGATCGCAGGCTGGACCTCCCGGGCCTGGCAGTCCTCACCGCGTCCGTGCTGGCGCTGGTGGTTCCGCTGGTGCTGGGGCACGAACAGGATTGGCCGCTGTGGACGCGAATCACGCTGGGCGCGGCCGTCCTCGGCTTCGCGGGGTTCGCGCTGGTGGAACGCTGGGTGCATCGCCGGGGCGGTGAACCGCTCTTCGCCGACCGCGTGCTGCGCGCACCTGGTCTGGTCACCACCGCCATCACCCTGTTCCTGGTGATGTGCACGTTCGGCGGCTGGATCTTCGTGCTCACCATCCACCTGCAGTCCACGCTGGGCTACAGCGCGCTGCACGCCGGACTGCTGTTCCTGCCCAATGGCGTGACTTTCGGCCTGGTGAGCCTGAACTGGACCCGCATCCCGGCCCGCTTCCACCGCGCCATGATCCCCGGTGGCCTGCTGGTCGCGGCCGTCACCACGATCATCATGGGCCTGCTGATGCGCGGCGGCCACGACATCGGAGTCCTCGATCTGACCGTCTTCGCCGTCATGGGCATCGGCTACGGCCTGGCCTTCAGCCCGCTCATGGCCCGCGCTACCAGCAAGATTCCCTTGAACCTGGCTGCCGACGCCAGCGGCATCCTCGTCACCTGCGTACAACTCGGGGTGGTGATCGGCATCGCCTCCTTCGGCTCGGTCTTCCTCACCGTCGCCGGTTCCACCGCGCTGTCGGCCGCGCACGCGGTCGGCGTCACCGCGATCGCCGAAGGCGTCACCGTGCTCGCCGCCGCAGCCTTCGCCGTCCGCGCCGCGCGCTAGTCGGCCCGGAGCCGGCCCACGCCCAAACCACCGTGGCAGTAGACGGTCGCGCTGAAGGGAATATCGACCGTGGCCGAGTCGCCGGGAACGCCGGCCCGCAGGAATGCGGTCGGCACCGGCTTCTCGTCCCGCGGTTCACAGACCGGGCCGTCTACATAGGTGCCGTGCAAGATACCGGTGCTGCCAGCCGGGATGACGACGGATCCGACATCGCTCGGGGACGCGGATTGCGTTGGTACTTCCGGATATTGGAGATTGTGTTCGCGGTCGACCAGTCGCAGGGTCGGACCATTTTCCGCGATGACGCAGGCATGATCGGAGTGGTTGGTGACCTGCACCGTGAAGCCCAGCTTGCTCATGCCGGGATTGGAGTCACGTCCCGTCGCAATGGCGAGATCCGCTATCCGACAGGGCGTTTCCTGCTCCGTCCAGATCGAGCCGTCGAGCCCGTAGACCGCCGCGGACAGCGGGCCCATATCGATGGGATGCCCAGCACACATGAGCGGCCCGTAGGTGTTTATCGGCGCGGTGAACTCGCCGATCTCGTCCGGAAGTGTCACCAACAGTCCGATGGCCAGCGAGCAAGGGGCGGAGTCCCTGCTACTGGCCGTGTCGTATTCGAGGGTGCTGACGACCGGTGATCCGGGCGGCAGGTGCACCGGACCGGTCACCGCGCCGATGCGATGGACCTCGATGTCGCTCGACCTCGAGTCCTTGTCGCGCAAACGCAGTCCCGGATACCCCTCGAGCTGGCAACTGCGATAGGAGGTATTGGTCATCCGGATCTCGGCTTTGATGTGCTCGCCCGACTGATCCTTGGGCACGGTCGATATCACCTTGGACACCACGGTCAACTCCGCCGGGTGACAGCGATCGCCTTCCGGAATCGCGGACTGCCGAACCGGTTCGCCGTGATGCGCGCTGTCCTGCCCGCAACCGGCCACCGCCAGCAGCACGACGGACACGACCATCCCCACCAGGTGACGCTTCCTCCCCATGGTGATCAACAGTAATCGGTGTGGTCGTCGACACAGAGCTGTGATGTCACGATCGGCGGCGCGGGCGGTGTCTCAGAGCATGTCCGCAACATCGAGAGCAAAAAAAGGGGTGGCGTGATGAAGGCGCTGATCGTGTGTGTTTCGGTGTCACATGGCAATACCCGGCGGGTCGCCGAGGCCATGGGCGAGGTACTGGAGGCCACCGTGGTGGAACCGGAGCAGGTCGTGGCCGAGGAGCTCGGCGACTACGACCTGGTGGGGTTCGGGTCGGGGATCTTCCATCAGATGTTCCATCCGCGGCTGCGCGGTTTCGTGCGTTCGTTGCCGAAACAGCGGCGCGGCAAGGCATTCGTGTACGTCACGAGTGGATTCCCGCCGCAGATCTGGCCGATGACGCGGCTGCTGCGCGGCCGTGGGTTCGAGGTGGTCGACACCTTCTCGGTGCGGGCGTTCGACACCTGGGCCCCGCTGCGAGTGGTCGGCGGGATCAACAAGGGGAAGCCCGATGCCGCGGATCTGGAGGCGACGCGGGCGTTCGCGGCCGGACTGCGCGCCCGGGTGACCGTCGGGTCCTGAAAGACCCGGGCGCGCAGCGGAACTCAGCTGACCGTGAAGGCGTAGGTGGGAGCGGTGCTCGCACCCTTGGTCGCGTCGTAGCTCACCACGTAGTTGCCGGTGCCCGGGGACGGAACCACGAAGGTGGCGACCAGGTCGGCCTTGTCGATGGTCTGGTTGCGGTCGAGCAGCTCGTCGATGAACCCGCGCGAGTCGGCGACCAGGGACTGCCCGTCGGGGGTCTTGATGCTGAAGTATTCGGTGAAGACGTTCAGGCCGCCGTCGCCGATTCCGCTGCCGCCCACCAGCTTGATGTGCAGCGACAGATCCATCTTGTTGCGCTCACCCTTGGTGTAGCTGGGCTGCAGGGTGCCGCCGGTGATCATGACGGTGGTCTGGTCCTGCACCAGCGTGCCGCTGACGTTCAGGGTCTTGGGCTGGACGCTGTCGACCTTCGCGTCGGCCTTCAGCGGGATCACCGTCTGGTTGTCGGCGGCCGTGCCGTAGACGACATTGATGGTGTCGAGCAGGTGGTCGGCGCTGTCGAACTTCTTCACCGAGGTGGTGATATCGCCTGCGGCCGAACCCTTTCCGGGCACGGTCGGGGTGTCACCGGAGGCGATCGGATCGATCGCGCCGTTGATCTGCAGGCCCGCGGACGCGTTGAGGGCCTTGTCCTTGGTGGTGGTGTTCTTGTAGGTGATGTCCACCCGGATGCTCGCCCCGCCGGACCCGTCGGGTGTGACCGTCGCCTTGTCCACGGTGATCTCGAAGCCCTCGTACCAACCGGTCTTGCCGATAGTCCGAACGGTCGCTTGGGAATTCGAGCCGCCCTTGTCGGCCGAGCCCGGCGCTGCCCCGCCGCCGGTCGTCGCCCCGCCGAGCGGCACCGCGCTCACCGAGGTCACGGACGTACTCTTGACGTCCTTGTCATTGCATGCGGTCAACAACATCGCCGATGTCGCGACCAGTACCGCTGCTCCCACCGTGGTCAATTTCGAGCGCGTGGATTTCGAACGCATGGCTGCCTCCCCGGTTGCCAAGTAAGTGTGCTCCGCCCAATCCCTCCGGGCATTTGATTCGCTCTGAAATCCACCCCGGGGTCGGGCGCGTTAACCGTAGGCGACAAACCGGATGGTCGCTACTTTTAGTGGACGCTCCGAGCTATGCACTGAATTGCATAGTACGTGGCGTAGCAGTTATCCTGACGGCATGGCCCTCGAACACGCGCTGCTGGTATCGCTGACCGAACGCGCCAGCTCGGGGTACGACCTGGCCCAGCGCTTCGACAAGTCCATCGGCTTCTTCTGGAACGCTACCCACCAGCAGATCTATCGCGTCCTCAAGCGCATGGACGAGCAGGGCTGGGTGATCGCCGAGACGGTCCCGCAGGAGGGCCGCCCCGACAAGAAGGTCTACACCGTGTCCGAGGCCGGGCTCGACGAATTGATCCGCTGGATCGGCGAGCCCATCGAACTCGAACCCATGCGCAACGAGATGGGCGTGAAGCTGCGGGCCGCCTCGCTGGTCGACCCGGCCATCCTGGTGGCCGAGGTCAAGCGCCACCGCGACCAGCACGAGCACCGCCTCGACCTGTACCGCGCCTTCGAGAAGAAGGACTACCCCGCGCCGGATCAACTCTCCGGCAAGAAACTGCACCTGTACCTGGTCCTCCGCGGCGGCATCCGCGTCGAGGAGGGAATCATCGACTGGTGCGACGAAGTACTCGACGCCCTCGCACGCGATACAGCCCGATCGCAGGCGTCCGAACCGAAAGGCACTCAGCGATGAGCGCGTACCCGCACCTGTTCGAACCCCTGGACCTGGGATTCACCACGCTGCGCAACCGCGTGGTCATGGGTTCCATGCACACCGGCCTCGAGGATCGGGCCTGGCACATCAACCGGCTGGCCGCCTATTTCGCCGAACGCGCGAAAGGCGGTGTGGGCCTGATCATCACGGGCGGCTACGCCCCCAACCGCACCGGCTGGCTGCTGCCCTTCGGCGCGAAGCTGACCAACAAGACCGAGGCGTACCGCCATCGCGCCATCACCAAGGCCGTGCACGCCGAGGGCGGCAAGATCGCGCTGCAGATCCTGCACGCGGGCCGCTACTCCTACATGCCGACCAGCGTCTCCGCCTCCGCCATCAAGGCCCCGATCAACCCGTTCAAGCCGCGCGCGCTGTCGGGCAAGGGCGTCGAGGAGACCATCGACGATTACGCGCGCTGCGCGTCCCTGGCCAAGTTCGCCGGGTACGACGGCGTCGAAATCATGGGCGGTGAAGGCTATTTCATCAACCAGTTCCTGGCTGAGCGCACCAACAAGCGCAAGGACAAGTGGGGCGGCTCGGCCGAGAACCGCCGGCGTATCGCCGGGGAGATCGTGCGCCGGGTGCGCAAGGCGGTAGGCCCGGACTTCATCATCGTGTTCCGGTTGTCCATGGCCGATTTCGTCGAGAAGGGGCAGACCTGGGACGAAATCGCCGCCGTCGCAAAGGATGTGGAGGCCGCCGGGGCCACCATCATCAATACCGACATCGGCTGGCACGAGGCCCGGGTGCCCACCATCGTGACCTCGGTGCCGCGCGCGGCCTTCGTGGAGTGGACCGCGAAGGTCAAGGACATCGTCGACATTCCGGTGTGCGCGTCCAACCGCATCAATATGCCCGAGACCGCCGAGGAGATCCTCACCCGCGACGACGCCGATCTGGTGTCGCTGGCCCGACCGCTGCTGGCCGACCCGGAGTGGGCGCGCAAGGCACAGGACGCGCGGGCGGACGAGATCAATACCTGCATCGCCTGCAACCAGGCTTGCCTCGATCACGCCTTCCAGGCCAAAACCGTGTCCTGCCTGTTGAATCCGCGGGCCGGACACGAAACCGACCTGCAGTTGCTGCCGACCCGGCGCACCCGCAAGTTCGCGGTCGTGGGCGCGGGCCCGGCCGGGCTCTCCGCCGCGGTCAGCCTGGCCCAGCGCGGGCATCACGTGGACCTGTTCGAGGCCGACGACAAGATCGGCGGACAGTTCGACATCGCGCGGCGCATCCCGGGCAAGGAAGAGTTCAGCGAGACCATCCGCTACTTCACCCGGCAGATCGAAATCACGGGCGTGCGTTTGCATCTGCGGACCAAGGCCACCGCCGAACAGCTCATCGCGGGCGGCTACGACGAGATCATCCTGGCCACCGGCGTGAAGCCGCGCATCCCCAACATCCCCGGCATCGACCACCCGAAGGTGCTCACCTACGCGGAACTGGTGCGCGAGGGCAAGCCGGTCGGCAAGAAGGTCGCGGTCATCGGCGCGGGCGGCATCGGCTTCGATGTGAGCGAATTCCTCACCGTCGAAGGACATCCCAGCCTCAAGCTCGACGAATGGAAGGAAGAGTGGGGCGTCTCCGACGATCCGAACGTCCCCGGCTTCCTCACCACCCCGAACCCCTCCCCCGCCGCCCGCGCCGTGGTGCTGTTGCAGCGCAAGTCCTCCAGCTTCGGCAAGGACCTCGGCAAGACCTCCGGGTGGGTGCACCGGGCCGCGGTCAAGGCCAAGGGCGTCGAGCAGATCGGCGGCGTCAACTACGAGCGCATCGACGACCGCGGGCTGCACATCAGCTTCGGCGAGAAGCGGCAGCGCCCGCGGATCATCGAGTGCGACAACGTGATCCTGTGCGCCGGACAGGAATCCGTGCGCGACCTGCAGGAGCCGCTACAGAACGCGGGCGTGAAGGTGCACCTCATCGGCGGCGCCGACCTGGCCGCCGAGCTCGACGCCAAGCGTGCCATCAACCAGGGCACCCGGCTGGCGGCGGCGCTGTAATGGCCACCCTCACCCGCCTGGGCCTGCCCGGAGACGAGCAGGCCTGGGCGGCACTGGGTTTCACCCTCCGTGACGGACACGTCCGCATCGGGCAGGTCGACTGCGTGCTGGGCGAGGCCGCCTGGGGCTTCGACGAAACCCACGCCGCGCCTTCCGTACTCGGCGTCCCCTACCTCGACGCCCCGGCGGCCGAGGTCGAGTGGCCGCCGAGGCATCCGAACGGCGTCTCCAGCGTCGACCATGTCGTCTACTGGGCCCCGGACCTGGACGGTGCGGTCGCCAATTTGACCGCCGTCCTGGGGATTCCGCCGCGCCGCCGATTCTTCCCGCGCGGCCCCAAGGGCCCGGAGATGGCGTTCTATCGCGTGGGTGAGCCGTTCATCGAAGCGGTCACCTCGGGGATGCCGCCCGCCCTGGTCGGCGTCGCCTTCCTGACGCCGGATCTGGACACGGCGGTCGCCGCGGTCCGCGCCGCGGGCGGACCCATCGGCGACCCCAAACCGGCTGTGCAGGGCGGCCGCATCGCCAGCGTCTGGCACGGTCATCTGAACTGGGGCATCGCCTTCATGGAGCCGAAGGCAGCAGGGGAATAATCGTTCGTTCTCCGCCGGGCCCCGCCGAATTTCGGCGGGGCCTTTTGTTATTTCCCCTTCTTTCCACGCATGCGAACGACACCCACTCTCGTGCGGTTCCGTCCGGAAACGAAATGACCGATACGGCAACCGATTCAACTGGTCAGTAGTGTCGGACCGCTCTGCCATGATCGCGGAGCACGTGATTCATCGATCCGGGGGAGAAATTCTCTAATGCATCTGTCTCGCAAGACCGCCGCCGGCATGGTCGTCTCGGCCGCCGCCGCACTGCTGACCGGCAGCATGGGCACCGCCCACGCCGCCTACGACCGCTACGGCTCCTACGCGGTCGCCGACATGGGCGACCACTGGCGGATCGGCTACTCGCTCAACCGTCCCGACCAGGCCCACTACGAGGACAGCGGGGGCGAAGGTCCGGTTGTGTTGCTGGGGCACGAATTCCTCATGGACCGAACGATGTTCGCGTCGCAGCAGGCGGCGC
>NZ_JBSGBY010000094.1:0-18541 GCF_053601505.1 Nocardia sp. NPDC004722 | reverse complement strand
GATCACGGCGGTGTGCCTGGCGGTCGCCGGTGACGCCGCGGCCGTGGTGGCGCTGCAACCGCCGGACACGCTGGCGGCCTTCGGCTGGGTGCTGGGCCTGAGCCTGCTCGCGGCGGCCGCCGGTATCGGGGCTCGGCGCTGGCGCGATCTGGCCGACCTGCTGCCGATCGCCGTGCCGGACTGGGTGATCGCGGGTTTCCGGGTCGGTGTGACGGCGGTGGCGCGGCTGCTGGCGGTGGCGGTGGTGCTGACCGTGGTGTCGGTGCTGGTGCACTGGTCCCGCATCGGCGACACCTACCGGGCGGCCGACGGGAGTGTTTCCGGCGCACTGGGATTGACGCTGCTGTCGCTGGCCTACCTGCCGAATGTGGCGGTGGACGCGGTGAGCCTGCTGGTCGGCGGGCAGGTGCACATCGGGGCGGGACTGCTGAGCCTGTTCCGGATCGACGGCGCGGCGGTGCCCGCGGTGCCGGTGACGGCGGCGGTGCCGTCGGGCCCGGTGGCGCTGTGGTGGCTGGGCCTGCTGGTGGTGCCCGCGGCGGTCGGCGTGCTGTCGGGGCTGGAATGCGGTCGGACATCACGGGATCGGGCGAGCGCGCCCTGGGCGACGCTGACGGCCGCGGGGGTCGCGGCCGTCCTGATCGCGCTGCTGGGCGTGGCGGCCGGGGGCGACCTGGGCACCTTCGGGCGCATCGCGCCCGCGGTGTCGGCGGCGGTGCTGGTCTTCGGCTGGCTGGCCCTGCCCGGCTACGTCGGCATGCTTGCCGCGCGCTGGTTCGGCGGCCCGGCCCCGGCGCTCACCTACGACGAGTACGAGGACGAGTACTACGACGACGAGGACGAGTACTACTACGCCGACGACGACTACGACGACGAGTACGAATACGACGACTACGACGAGGAATTCGACGACGAGGACGACCCGGCCGCCGAGGCCGCGTCCGAGGCCGCCGAAACCGGTGGCTGGTACGACGAATCCGATCACGACGACGCGCTCGACGCCGAACTCGTCGACGACCAGGACGACCCCGCACCCGCTGTGAAATCGGCCGAGAACCCCGACATCGTGGACGCCGAAGTGGTAGAGGGAGACCTGCCGGACAAGTAGCAATCGGGCGATAGTTACTCTTAGGCGTGTCCACGCCCGCCCGTCTGCTGCCGCCGACAGCGCCCGCGACCATTGTCGTGCTGGCCTCCGGCACCGGATCTCTCCTCCGTTCCCTGCTGGAAGCGACTCGGCAGCCGGGCTATCCGGCCGAGGTGATCGCGGTCGGGGTGGATCGCGATTGCGCGGCCACCGCGCACGCCGAGGCGTTCGACGTCTCCTCCTTCAAGGTGGCGTTGGGTGATTTCGCGAACCGCACCGAATGGGATGCGGCGCTGACCGAGATCGTCGACGCCTTCCAGCCGGATCTGGTGGTGTCGGCGGGCTTCATGAAGATCCTCGGTCCCACGTTCATGGACCGGTTCGCCGGTCGCATCATCAATACCCATCCCGCGCTGCTGCCCGCGTTTCCCGGCGCGCACGGGGTGCGGGACGCGCTCGCCTACGGGGTGAAGGTCACGGGTTCGACCGTGCACCTGGTCGATTCGGGCGTCGACACCGGGCCGATCCTGGCGCAGGAGGCGGTCGCGGTGCTCCCCGAGGACGACGAGGACACCCTGCACGAGCGCATCAAGGTTGTGGAGCGTCGGTTGCTGGCGGAGGTCGTCGCCGCCGTCGCTACCCGAGGCATTGTCTCCGATGGACGAAAGGCAGTTATTCCAGATGAGCGAGTTCTCCGGTGAGTGAACGCAAGCCGATCAAGCGGGCACTGGTCAGCGTCTACGACAAGAGTGGCCTGATCGAACTGGCCACGGGCCTGCATCAGGCCGGTGTGGAGCTGGTGTCGACCGGTTCCACCGCCAACAAGATCGCCGAGGCCGGTATCCCGGTCACCAAGGTCGAGGACCTGACCGGTTTCCCGGAAACCCTGGACGGTCGCGTCAAGACCCTGCACCCGCGCGTGCACGCGGGCATCCTGGCCGACACCCGTAAGGAAGAGCACGTCGACCAGCTCGTCGAGCTCGGGGTCGAGGCGTTCCAGCTGGTCGTGGTGAACCTCTACCCGTTCACCCAGACCGTGGCGTCGGGCGCGAGCATCGACGAGTGCGTCGAGCAGATCGACATCGGCGGCCCGTCCATGGTGCGCGCCGCCGCCAAGAACCACCCGTCGGTCGCCGTGGTCGTGAACACCGGTGACTACGCCGAGGTGATCGCGGCCGTGCAGCAGGGCGGTTTCACCCTGCCGCAGCGGACCGCGTTGGCGGCCAAGGCTTTCCAGCACACCGCCACCTACGATGTGGCGGTCGCCAGCTGGATGACCAATGTGGCGGTTCCGGCCGCCGCGCCGGAATCCGATGCGGCGCAGCAGTTCCCGGCCTGGATCGGCGCGACCTGGAATCGCGAGAACGTGCTGCGCTACGGCGAGAACCCGCATCAGGGCGCGGCGCTCTACGTCAACGAGGCCGGTCCGGCCGGGCTGGCGCAGGCGAAGCAGTTGCACGGCAAGGAGATGTCGTACAACAACTACACCGACGCCGACGCCGCCTGGCGGGCCGCCTACGACTTCGACGCGCCCGCCGTCGCCGTCATCAAGCACGCCAACCCGTGTGGCATCGCGGTCGGCGCGGATATCGCGGAGGCGCACCGCAAGGCGCACGCCACCGACCCGGTCTCCGCGTACGGCGGCGTGATCGCGGCCAACCGTGAGGTCTCCGTCGAGATGGCCGAGCAGGTCGCCGACATCTTCACCGAGGTCATCGTGGCCCCGTCCTACGCCAATGGCGCGGTGGAGGTGCTGCAGCGCAAGAAGAACGTGCGCGTGCTGGTGGCCGAGCCCGCCCAGCGCAAGGGCGCGGAGCTGCGTCCGGTCAGCGGCGGCGTGCTGCTTCAGGACCGCGACATCCTCGACGCCGACGGTGACAGCGCCGCCAACTGGACCCTCGCCGCCGGTGAGGCCGCCGACGAGGACACCCTGCGCGATCTCGAATTCGCTTGGCGCGCTTGCCGGGCCGTGAAGTCCAACGCCATCCTGCTGGCGGACGGCGGCGCGGCCGTCGGTGTCGGCATGGGCCAGGTCAACCGGGTCGACTCCTGCAAGCTGGCCGTGGAGCGGGCCGGTGACCGGGCCAAGGGTTCCGTCGCGGCCTCTGACGCGTTCTTCCCGTTCTCCGACGGCCCGCAGATCCTGGTGGCCGCGGGCGTGCGCGCGATCGTGCACCCGGGCGGTTCGATTCGCGACAAGGACACCATCGAGCTGTGCCGTGAGGCCGGGGTGACCCTGTACCTGACAGGGTCGCGTCACTTCGCGCACTGAGCGAGACCCCTTGGGGGTGAATGAATTCGGGGCCGGTGCGCAGGTGCGCACCGGCCCCGCTCGTTGGTATCTACCCGGCGCTCAATACTTTTCGATCACCCAGCGGCGATTTCAACTGGACTTCCAGCGTGCCGAAGACGGCGATCATGGTGCACATCTTGCCGACCGCGCTGGGCAGGGTGCCGGACTTCAGCGCGACGGTCACGGTCGAGGAGGTCTCGGTGACGGTGGCGTCGACGCCGTAGCATTCCGGCGAGCCGGTCTGGAAGTTCACCGCGATCTTGTCGGGGGCGACGCGGGTCCAGCTGTCGAACGGAATGGTGTGCGGGCTGACGATGGTGGGGTCGGCCGTGAAGGCGCGCCCGATTTGCCCGTTAGGTGCCTCGGTGGGCGTATTCGTGGTCGTGCTGGCAGCGCTGCTGCTGGATTTCGATTGGTCGCCACTGTTTTCCGAGCTCCCGCATGCGGTGAGGGTCAGCAAGATCAGGGCGGCCGCGGTGGCGGCGAACAGGCGGCGTCCCCGGGTCCGGTACATGGCTGACACCCTAATGTCCCGCGACCGTACGGCCGGTTCCGAGCGCGCGTTTCGACCCGCTGGCGAATTTCCGGCGAAGACACGCCGAAATCTACGCAGAACCGGCGCGTAACAGTGCGGTGACCGGCGAAGGATGGCTAACCTTGTCCCAGATGTGCGAATGCAGTTCCGCGCCATCGACTTATCTCATGATCTCCCCCCTCCCGAAAGGACGCACCGTGGGCGACTCGTTGAAGGTCGGCGAAGAACTCGGTCGTGGAGAGTCGCTGCAAGGCGGCGCCTACACCCTGACTCTGCAAGATGATGGCAACCTGGTGCTGACCGACCCGACCGGCAAGGTCGAGTGGGCTTCCGCCACCAATGGTCAGGGCGTCGTCCGGGCCACCCTGCAAGACGACGGCAACTTCGTCCTCTACAAGGAGGACGGCGCCGCCTGGTCCACCGAGACCAACGGCAAGAGCGCGGACCGCCTGGTGGTTCAGGCCGACCGCAATATCGTGCTCTACGGTTCCGACGGCTCCGCGCTGTGGAACTCGGAGACCAACACCGACAACCCGCTGCCCGCCCCGGAGCCGGTCCAGACCCAGGCCGCCGCGGTCGAAGAGGTCCCCCCGCCGCCGCCCGCCGCCCAGACCTACACGGTCGAGCCGGGCGACACCCTGTGGGCCATCGCCGAGCGCTTCTACGGCGACGGCAACCGCTACCAGGAGATCGCCAACGCCTCGGGCATCAGCAACCCGGACGCCATCGACGTCGGCCAGGTCCTGACCATCCCGTAAGTCTCACGGCTTCGCCGCGAACAAAAATGACGGCCCCCGAGTGCAAATGCACTCGGGGGCCGCATGTTTGGGATGGATGGAGACCCGCCGCCGGGATTTCAACGACAACCCAGGGAGATTCGGCCCACCCCGCTCTGGGGGGAGCCGCCGAGAAGTTCGGTCTGCCCCGGGTGTGCCGGGTTTTGGGAACCCTCGGGAGTTCGGTCTGCCCCGGGTGTGCCGGGTCTTGGGAACCCTTGGGAGTTCGGTCCTTCGCGGTGGGGTTTCAGGGGGAACCCCTGAGAGTTACGAGAGTTGTTTCAACTCTTGGGATTTCATCCCGCCGAGTTAGCGGCTCGTGAACGGCAGCAAGGCCATCTCTCGGGCATTCTTCACCGCCACGGCGACCTGCCGCTGCTGTTGCGGGGTCAGGCCGGTGACCCGACGGGAGCGGATCTTGCCGCGGTCGGAGATGAACGTGCGGAGCAGGTTCACATCCTTGTAGTCGACGGTCTCGATACCGGCCGCGATCAGGGGGTTCTTCTTGGGGCGGCGGGCCTGCTCGGCGCGGACCTTCTTCGACGGTGCTCGCTTCACTGCCATGTCAGCGGTTCCTCACTCACGAATGTGGATGCTCTACCAACTCGATTTGTGCACACCGGGCAGCTCTCCCCGATGGGCCATCGCGCGTACCCGCACACGCGAGAGGCCGAACTTCCGGAGATGACCACGCGGGCGTCCGTCCGCGGCGTCCCGATTGCGCAATCGTACCGGACTGGCGTCGCGGGGCATTTTCGCGAGGGCGGCCTGCGCGGCGATGCGGTCGGCATCGTCGCTGGTCGGCTTGCGGATGATCTCCTTGAGCTCGGCCCGCCGCTCGGCGTAGCGGGCCACGATCTGTTTGCGCTCTTCGTTTTTGACGATCTTCGATTTCTTCGCCATGCCTACGGGTCCTCTCGGAGGGTCAGCGTTCCTCGCGGAAATCGACGTGCTTGCGCGCGACCGGGTCGTACTTCTTGAGCACCATCCGGTCGGGATCGTTGCGCCGGTTCTTGCGGGTGACATAGGTGTAACCCGTTCCGGCGGTGGACTTCAGCTTGATGACGGGCCGGATATCGGTCGACTTCGAGGCCATTGCTTTCCTTTCAGATCTTCTCGCCGCGCGCCCGCAGGCGGGTCACGACGGCTTCGATCCCATCGCGATCGATGGTCTTGATGCCCTTGGCGGAGACGGTCAGCGTGATGCGCCGCCCCTCGCTGGGCAGGTAGTAGGTCTTGCGCTGGATGTTGGGGTCCCAGCGCCGGTTGGTCCGCTTGTGCGAGTGCGATACGGACTTGCCGAAGCCCGGCTTGCGGCCGATGACCTGGCAGATGGCCGACATGGGCACTCCCTCCTGGGGTTACATGTTCATGACAATCGTTTTCGACAACGAACTTATTCCAAGGTACATTGACTCCCCAGTAATTGAAAATCATTGTCGAAAGGGGACGCGGTGTCGTTCCAACGCAAGCCTGTGCTCGTCCTCGCCGGACTCCCCGGGCGCGCCGCCGACGGTGTGGATCGGGCGGCCCGCCTGCTCGGGGCCGAGCCCGGCACCGTCGTGGTCCGCCATGATCTGAGCGCACTGCGCCAGGGCGTGGTGCGCCGCAGCGTCCGCCTCGGCGGCCGCGAAACCGTCACCGTGCTGGAGCTCGCGCACGGCTGCGTCTCCTGCACGCTGCGCGCCGACCTGCTGCCCTACCTGTGCCTGCTCGCCGAGCGGGATTCGGTGCGGCGCATCGTGCTCGCGCTCGACCCGGCCTTCGAGGCGGAAGCGGTGTGCCAGGCCATCACCGACGTGGTGGTCACCGGCGTCGTCGGCCGGGTGGACGGTCCGGCCGTGCGCAGCGTGCGCATCGAGACCGTGCTCACCTGCGTCGACGCCCGCGACTGGCTGGCCGACGCCACCGGCGACGAGACCCTCGCCGAGCGCGGCCACGCCACCGCCGAGGATGAGCGCACCATCGCGCAGCTGGCCGTCGGCCAGGCCGAATTCGCCGACGCCCTGGTGGTTTTCGACGGTGGGGCCGAGCTGTGGGATCGCGAGCGGACGGCCGCCGTGTTGGCTCGCCTCACCCCGCGCGCCCCGGTCGCCTGGATCCACGGCCCGGACGCCCTGGACGCGGACGACCTGACCTGGCTGCTGCGTCGGGTGCCCGAGGACGCCCGCCGCGGCGCGCCCTTCGATCCGCACGCCCCGCTGCTGGCCGGGCAACCGCCGCTGACCCCGGATTGCGGTGTGACACTGCTGGAATTCGCCACCGATCGCCCCTTTCATCCCGACCGCCTGCACTCGGCCATCGACGTGCTGCTGGACGGCGTGGTGAGCGCCCGCGGCCGGGTATGGCTGGCCACTCAGCCGGATGAGGTGGTGTGGCTGGAGTCCGCCGGTGGCGGCCTGCGGGTCGGCGGCGCGGGAAAGTGGCTGGCCGCCATGACCTCCCGGGAACTCGACGAAGCCGACGCGGAAGGCGACCGCCGCTGGCGGGAACGCCGCGCCATGGCCTGGCTGCGCTGGCGCGAGGAGTTCGGCGACCGGCACACCTCGCTGGTGATCCTGGTCGCCGACGCCGATGCCGACGAGATCCGCCACGCCCTGCACTGGGCGCTGGTGGACGAGGACGAACTGCGGCAGGTGCGCTTCGCGCCCGAGCGGGTCGCGCTGTGGGCGGACCCGTTCGGCGATCAGCACGAAGAGCCGTGCGACACCACCAGATCCGCGACCGCCGGGGACGGCGCTACCCGCAACAACGAAAGGTGAAGTGATGAAACAGGGAATCCATCCCGCCTACCATCCGGTGGTCTTCCAGGATGTGAGCACCGGCAAGTGCTTCCTGACCCGTTCCACCGCGGTCTCCACCCGCACCATCGAATGGACGGACGGCAATACCTATCCGCTGCTGGTGGTCGACGTGACCTCGGATTCGCATCCGTTCTGGACCGGCACCCAGCGCATGCTCGATACCGCGGGCCGGGTGGAGAAGTTCGAGCGCCGCTACGGCAAACGCGTTCGTGGCGGCAGCAATTCGACGACCGACAAGGAGAACTGACCATGGCCGTACCGAAGCGGAGAATGTCGCGCGCCAATACCCGCGCCCGCCGCTCGCAGTGGAAGGCCACTGCGCCAGACCTGATTCCGGTCAAGGTCGGGGGAGTGGAGTACATGATCCCGCGTCGGCTCGCGCGCGCGGTGCAGCTGGGTCTGCTCGACCCGAGCGCGCTCTGATCCGGTATCCGGGCGCTCGGAATCCCGTTCGAGCGGGGGTTCGGGGGCAGCGCCCCCGAACCCTCTCTCAGTGGGGGTCTGGGGGCGTAGCCCCCAGGGAATCAGCCTTCCTTGGCCGCGAGATCCACCAGGGTAGCGGCGAGCCGGAAGTACTTGTTCTTGCCGAGGTCGGCAATCGTCTTCACGCCGAGCGCCTCGAGCAGTTGGGCGTCGTGCTTCTCGGTGAGTCCGGCGAGCGCCGAGGGCGGCGCGGCCAGGAGTTCATCGACGGTCTTGGTCTCATAGGCCTTGTCGAGAGCTTTGTCGAGTACCACGCTGACGGCCACGAGGGCCTCCTTCATCTGGAACTGAGCAAGAGATCGGACGACGCCGACAATAACCCCGAAGTTGCTGTCCCACCAGAGATCTGCCCGAGTGTTGCGGATCGGTGAACCGGACGTCCCATTGTTTCGAGAGTGCGAAAAAGTCTTCCTAAAGTTGTGAACTCGTGGCCTGGCGGCGGTATCCTCGTGCCTTGAGGGCGGGTTCTTCTGATTACAGAAGAACCCGCTCATCGCCACTTCAGGGCCAGTTCAGAGGCTGTTTCGCCGCTCGTTGCCGAGTCGTGGGAGCCGCCCGCCCCGTCGGAGAAAATCCGACAAATCGACCAATCTAGTTGCCGGATGCGGGTTTCGGCGGCGCAGCTACCGGAGCTTGTCCGCTTTCGCCGTTCTTGCCCGAATCGCCGGTGGGTCCGGTGCCCCATCCCGGCAACGGCACACCCGGCAGCAACTGCTCGAGTTTTGCCAGCTGATCGGCGACCGCGCCGGCCGGGCCCTCCACCAGCGAGAAGGGGAACGGCCAGTGCCGCTGGGTGGACGCCCGGGCCAGCTCGGCCCGCAGTTCGGCGGTCGTGGCCTCCAGATCGCTGATCTCGGTGCGCAGTTCATTGATCTCGGTGAGCGCCGCCGCCAGCCCGTCCACGACCGTCCGATGGTGGCCCTGGGCGTCGGTGCCCAGTTGCGGCCAGCCGCTGAGTCCGGGACCGCGCAACTGGATCTGGATATCGCGCAACACTTCGTCTTGTTCGGGTGTCAAGTCGGGTTCCTCCGTGTTCACATCCCACTGACCGAAATCTGCCCGGTCGGTTTGATTCACATCGCACTGCACGCCGTCGACCGTCACCTGCTCGCCGGTCTGGAAGATCGCGATGCGCGGATCCACATTGCCGCCCGACCAGGCCACGGTCTGCCACGCCCAGGTGGCGGTACCGGCGTCCAAGGCCCGGCTCACCGGCCAATATCCGCCGTAGATACCGACATTCGCGCGGCCCAGCACCTCGGCCGCGCCGTTGAGGTAGTCGTTGATCGGCACCTGCTGCTGCGGGGTGGCGTCGAAGTCGGCGGAGAAGTAGATCGGCCGATCCGCTCGCCCGCCGCAGCGCAGCACCTGCGCCAGCGCCGAATGGGCGTCCGTCACGCCCGCGCCGTAGCCGTCCAGCATCCGGGCGGCCGTGGTCTCCCAGTTGGAAACGATCGAAATATCGTGTGCGCGCAGGTCGTCCGCTTCGGCGGGAGTGAGAAGTTTGCCCGGTAGGGTGGGCCCGCCATCGGACAGATACCGGACGACGAAGTCGTATCCGGCCGCGCGAATGGCACTGGGAGCGGGCCGACCTGCGGCGTAGTCCAGCCCGAAACGCATGCTACCCACTGTAATTCGCCCGACACGCCCGGTGTGAGCCATTTCGAAAGTCCGAACGGGGACACCGCCGAACTCCCGCGACCACCCGGGTGGAGTGGTTGACTGGGGCTACTTGTGAGCTGCGTCACTGATTGTTCAGAAACGGAGATGTGGGATGCCTGTACGCAATGAGGCTTGGCCGCCCGGAACACCGTGTTGGGTCGACTGCCAGGTCGATGATCCGGTCAAGGCCGGGGAGTTCTACGGGGAGCTGTTCGGGTGGGATCTGCAAGGGGGAGGGGAGGATTCCGGTGGCTACCTCATGGCACTACGGGACGGGCAAGCCGTCGCCGGGATCGGGCCCAAGCCGGAGGTGGGGGTGCCGTCGGTGTGGACCACGTATTTCGCGGTGGCGGACGCGGACAGGAGCGCCGAGCAGGTGACCGCGGCCGGTGGCACGCTGCTGGTCCCGGCGTTCGACGTGATGGAGTTCGGCCGCATGTTCGTGGCCGCCGACGCCTCGGGCGCGGCCTTCGCGGTGTGGGAGGCGCGGGCGCACGACGGTGCCGCCGTGTACAACGAGCACGGTTCCTACGTCTGGAACGATCTGCACACCGGCGATCTGGATGCCGCGAAGCGCTTCTACGGCGAGGTCTTCGGCTTCGCCTTCACCGAATTCGGCGGTGAGAACATGCGATACGCCACCTTCACCCCGCCGGGCGGCGACGAGGCGGTGGGCGGCATCAACGATGACAGTGTGAACGGCGTCGCCGCCGCCCAGCCGTACTGGCTGGCCTGGTTCCAGTTCCAGGACATCGACGCCGGGCTGACCCGGGCCGTCGAGCTGGGCGCGACGGTGCTCATGTCCGCCACCGACGGCCCGTTCGGGCGGATGGCCATCATGGCCGCGCCGCAAGGGGAACTGTTCGGTCTGCTCGATCCCACGACGTCCGTGGCTGTCGCCGACTGAGATTCAGCGTCGGCCGTTGTAGGCCGCGGCCTGCTGCGAGGCCGCCTGCAGCGAGGTGCTGTGCAGGGTCGGGGCGGCCGGCGGTTCGGGGGGCGCGATCGGAGCCCGCGCCTCCCGGCGGTCCGGCGCGACCAGGATGGCCGTGATCGGAATCGCCAGCGACAGTGTGCCGACGATGAAGAACGGCACGAAGAAGTTGAACAGCACATTGCCCTGCGGCTGCGCCTGGGCCGGATCCAGATGCACCTGCAGCCCGGTCAGCCCGGCATAGTGCATGCCGGTCACCAGGACCGCGTAGACCAGCGCACCGAGCAGCACCAGCGGCACCGACGACACCCACAGGCTGAACCAGAGGGTCAGCGCCGAGAGCACGAACGCGATCACGTACACCGCGACCGTGGACACCAGTGATTGGTCCACGGTGCCCTGGATGCGAATCGCGTTCAACAGCAACTGATGTACGCCGCCGAAGCCGACGGCCATCAACGCCGCGCCGACCAGCAGCCGCCACCACACCAGCCGTTTGCCGTTGAGCACCATGGCGATCAGCACGGTGGTCGCCGCGACCACCGAGAACAGCGTGATCGACAGGTTGTCGTAGCGCAGTTGGCTGCCCTTCACGTCGAAGCCCAGCATCGACACGAAGATCGGCATCGCCACCCCGACGCCGCCGATGGAGATGGACGCCACGAACAGCCACACCAGTCGGAACTTCTGTGTGACCGACTTGGTCGACTGGCGAATGCAGGCCAGTCCGCACGCCGCGCCCGCGAAGGACACGATCAGCGCCAGCACGATGACCCAGTAGCCCATCGAGAAATAGATCATCAGGTTCCCCCTAACCCTGAGCGGCGTTTTCGCGCTGCGCCGCCATCAGCCTTTCGATCGCGTATTCGGTGACGGCGGCCAGTGACCGGCGGACCTCCACCGGATCGCGCGCGTCGATGTCCACGATCGGAACGCCGTCGCGCACGCTCAGCGCCTCACGCAGTTCGGCGACGGGGAAGCGCGGCGCGTCCGGAAAACGGTTGACCGCGATCAGGAACGGCAGCGACTTGGCCTCGAAGAAGTCCACCGCCGCGAAGCTGTCCTCGATGCGGCGGGTGTCGACCAGCACCACCGCGCCGATGGCGCCCTTGATGAGGTCGTCCCACATGAACCAGAACCGCCGCTGCCCGGGCGTGCCGAACAGGTACAGCACCAGGTTGCCGGGCAGGATGATGCGCCCGAAATCCATGGCCACCGTGGTGGTTTCCTTGCCCGGCGTGGCGGCGAGGTCGTCGACCCCGTCGGAGTAGCCGGTCACCATGGCCTCGGTGCGCAGCGGCACGATCTCCGAGACCGCGCCCACGAAAGTGGTCTTGCCCGCGCCGAATCCGCCCGCGACCACGATCTTGGTCGAGGCGGTGCGGGACTCGTCGCCCGGTCGCGGCGGGATGGCGAACTGCCCGGTCGTGTACGCCGGAACCTGTCCGGTGGTGTACGCCGGAACCTGCCCGGTCGTGTACGCGGGGGCCCCGTGCGGGCCGCCCGGGTACCCTCCGCGGTTAAAGGGCGCGGAGTCCATGCAGGGTCCTCTCCATCAGGGATCGCCGCTCGTCGAAGGTCGCCTGATCGCTCAGGGTCGAATGCACGCGCAGGGTTCCGGCGACGACGAGATCGCCGATCACGACCCGGATCATGCCCAGCGGCCGTCCCAGGTGCGCGGCGATCTCGGCCACCGAGAGCCGCGCGGTGCCGAGTCGCAAGATCTCGGTGCGCACGTCACCGGCGGGCCAATCGAAATGTGCGGTGTAGGACAGCGTTTCGACGACCGCCTCGAGCGGCAGATCCACCGCCGGCTCGGTGCGGCCGCTGGTCAGAGCGTAGGGACGAACACGTGTGGTCGGTGGCCGGTTACCGCCACCGCCAAGGGGATTGGTCATGGGCGGCTCATCTAGGAGGCTGTGCGGGCGGTGGCCGAGACCACGGACCCGACCCGGTCGACGAGTAGGGCCATCTCGTAGCCGATGCGGCCGATGTCGTGCTGCTTGTTGGCCAGCACCGCCAGGTGCGAGCCATTGCCGACGCTCATGACCAGCAGGTAGCCGCGCTGCATCTCCACGATGGACTGCATCACCTTGCCGCCCTCGAAAAGCTGTGCGGCGCCGGCGGACAGGCTGGCCAGACCGGCGGTCACCGCGGCCAGCTGCTCGCCGCGATCGGACGGCAGGTGCGGGCTGGTGGCCTGGAGCAGACCGTCCGCGGAGACCAGCACGGCGTGCGAGACGCCGGGCACCTCCCGGGTGAAGCGAGTGACCAACCAGTTGAGGTTCTCATCCGTGGTGGTGCTCTGGGTGTCGGTCATGCATACCCTCCGTCGTTGTACTGGGAGTCTGCCCGTCCGGAACGGACGCCGCTGAGATGCCTGCTCAGGCTGTTGCGGATCTCGTCCGGATTGCGGCCTTCGCCGTCGTCCTCCTGGGCGACGGCGCCGGGCACCAACTGGGCGCCGGGCTGCCGGATCGGCAGCCCACCCTGGGTGCGGCTACTGGTGGTCGGATTGGCCGCCTCCTCGGCGGCGGCCCAGCCGGCGTCCGATCTCGACGACCAGCCCGCGCTGTCGTATTCGGCCCCGTCCTGTCCGGCGCTCGCCGGTCCGCTGTCCGGTGCCGGGGCGGCCGGTTCCACCAGCCACTCCGAGACCATGCGCTGGAAGATCGGGGTCGGTGCGGCCCCGTTGCCGCGAATGCCGTTGGCGGCGTTGCCATTGGCCGGGGTGCCGTTGACCGGGCTGCCGTCGGCGGCGTCGCCGTTGGCGGAGCCGCCGTCGACCGAGCCGCTGACTGCCGGGATGCCGACGGCCGGAATGCCGTTGGGCGGGGTGGCGACGTCGGCCGGGATACTGCGGGTGGCCGGGCCGAACGGACCGACCACATAGCCGTTCTCGCTCGGCCGGGCCACGGGGTGCTCGCCGGTGCCGAACGCGCTGTAGCCGTTGCCGAACGAACTGCCGGCGCTCTCCGCCTCGGCGCTGAACACGTACCCGGAGTCGGTGCCGCTCGCGGTGATGTCGTTGCCGCCCGAGGTGATCGGCGTGAGCGGTTCGGGCTCCGGCGCGGTCTCCGATGTCGCCTCACCCCAGAAGTCCAGCTCGGCGGGGGCAGGCGCGGCCTCGGATTCCGGCCGCAACGCCGTCACGCCGTAGGCGCGGGCCTCGTCCGGTGCCGTGTACACGTCGGTGAAGCCGTCGGAGAAGCGATCCTGGGACTGCTGTTCGCGCCGCGCCAGCGCGGGCAGAACCGGCTGTTCCCCGGTGTCCGGGCCCGGCTTGCGCTGCGGCAGGCCGGAACTGGTGGTCGCGAAGCGCCCGGTGTTGGTGGCCGCCGCCGGAGTCGGCTGAGCCGGTTCGGGCGGATTCGGCACGGGCGTCAGCCGCGGCGTCGTGGTCATCGGCGGTGCGGTGATCACCGGCTGCGGCGCCGAGTTCGGCCCCGCGGGCATGCCGACCGGTGCGAAAGGCATCGGTCCCGAACCCATTCCGGCGGGCATCGGGATCGGACCCGAGGCCAGCGCGGCCGGGGGCACCGGCAGCGCCGACGGCACCGCGTACTGCCCGGTGGGGTCGCCGCCGCGTTCCGGCGCGGGTGAGACCAGGCTGCCCGGCAGGTGCACGCTGGCGGTGATGCCCGGCTGCTGCACCATGGCCGAGGTGCGGCGCAGGCTGACGGTGATGTTGTGCCGCTTGGCCAGCCGGCCGACAACGAAAAGACCCATGCGGCGGGCGGTCTCGACATTGACCTCGCCACCGGAGGCCAGGCGGTCGTTGATGCCCTGCAGGTCCTCGGCGTTCATGCCGAGGCCGCGGTCGGTGATCTCGATGAGGTAGCCGCCGTCCACCGCGCGCGCCACCGACACGGCGACCGGGGTGGTGGGCGGCGAGTAGCGCAGCGCGTTGTCGATCAGCTCGGCCAGCAGGTGCTCGATGTCGACGGCGGGTTCACCGGCGACGATGCCGTCGGGCACGGTGCCGATCTCGACGCGCTGGTAGTCCTCCACCTGGGAGACCGAGGACCACAGCATGTCCGACAGCGGCACCGGCGCGAGATGGCCACGGCGCAGCGCGGTTCCGGCCAGCACCAGCAGGTTGTCGCCGTTGCGGCGCATGCGGGTGGCGAGGTGGTCGAGGCGGAACAGCGACTGCAGCCGCTCGGAGTCGTCCTCGTCGCGCTCGAGTTCCTCGATCAGGCTCAGCTGCTGCTCGACGAGGGATTGGCTACGGCGGGAAAGGGTCTCGAACATGTTGCCGATCTGCAGGCGCAGGCGCGCCTGTTCGGCGGCCAGGTGCAGCGCCTGGGCGTGGATGTCGTCGACGGCGCGGGCCAGCTGCCCGATCTCCTCGGTGGTGTGCACGTCGACCGGGCTGATCTCGGGGGTCGCGCCGCCGGCGCGCACCACCTCGAGCTCCTGCGGCAGGTCGATGTGGGCCACCTGCAGCGCATCTCGCCGCAGGCGGCGGACCGGCACGACCAGCGAGCGGGCCACCACCAGCGCGAGCGCCAGACCGGCCAGCAGCATCCCGATCACGATCGAGGTGTCGCGCAGCACGTTGTTGCGGGCCTCGGTGGTGAGCTGGGACAGCTTGCCGTCCATGGAGTTCGCGACGCCGCTGGTTTCCTTGTCGTAGGCGTCGGCGCTGCTGCGCAGCGAATCCTGCATGGCGGGCAGGGTGCCCGCGTCGGGCACGTTCTGCATCAGGATGCCGACGCGGGTGCCGGCGTTGTCCTTGAGCGTGTTGGCGTTCACCGCCGCCTCGGGCGCCAGCCCGCGGTACACCTCGATCATGGTGATCTCGGCGCCGATGGCGGTGAGCAGCTTGGTGCGCAGCGCCGGGTTGTTGCCCGCGCCCGGCACCGCGAGCATGACCCGCTCCTGGGTGAGCAGGCGCGCGGCGGTCAGCGCCGCGCCGAACTGCAGGAAGGATTGCTGGACGCGGAGGTCGCCGACGGTGGGCGCGTTGGTGAGTGCGTTCTGGGCCCGGGTCTGTACCTCGTCGGCCTGATCGCCGATGGTTTGCGGCGAGCTGGTGCGCAGGCTGTTGCGCATGGTCTTGGCGACCGCGACCGAGGTGCCCAGTTCCTTCACGACACCGGGATCGGCGTTGGAGGACTTGAGCACGGTGTCCAATTCGGCCTGCGCCTGATCGAACTTGGTGGTGGCCGCGTCGAGCGCGGGGTCGGAGTCCTCGTTGCCGCCGGTGATGGCCGCGACCGCGAGTTCATTGGTGGCCGTGACGAATTTGACCGACGAGCGCATGACGTCCATCTGCTCGGTCGCCGCGCTCAGTTTCGAAATGGTCTGCAATTCGCTGTTGATGCGCAGTACCGCGAAGGTCGCGGCGAGGAGCACCGGGAGCACCAGCACGATGCCGACCTTGCGGGTAACGGGCCAGTTGGACAGGCTGAATTGCCACGACCGGGGTGCTGCTTCCATCCCGCTTCCGTTGCCTCCGCTTTTCACGAGTGACCCCCGGGTACGTATGCGGTTGTACGGCTTTGGGGTCGAACCCACGCAGAACCAACTAGAGGTCTTCTTTTACGGCCTGCAACATACCGCGTGAGCTGCGTAACGGCAATTCGGGCGACTCGAAGGTTTAGTTTCCGAATGAGCCCTTCCCGCAACGTTTTTCGCGTCCATTCGGTTGCCATTGCAACCATGTTGCGACGGGCATTCGAAAAACCCGCAGGTCACCTGCTCGAGCCGCTCGGCGTGTCGGAGGGGACCTTCTCAGTCACCTCTCAGTCGCTGTGGGCAGACTGGTTGCCATGCGCATTCTGGTAGTCGACGACGATCGCGCGGTGCGGGAATCGCTGCGTCGTTCGCTCACCTTCAACGGGTACACCGTCGACCTCGCCGTCGACGGTCTGGACGCCTTGGAGAAGACCGCCGGCCAGCGACCCGACGCCCTCGTGCTGGACGTCATGATGCCCCGCCTCGACGGCCTCGAGGTGTGCCGCCGCCTCCGCAGCACCGGCGACGATCTGCCGATTCTGGTGCTCACCGCACGGGATTCGGTCTCCGAGCGGGTCGCGGGCCTGGACGCGGGCGCCGACGACTACCTACCCAAGCCCTTCGCGCTCGAGGAACTGCTCGCCAGATTGCGCGCCCTGCTGCGCCGCACCGCGGGCGATCCGGTCGACCCGGCCTCGGAGGCCATGAGTTTCGCGGACCTCTCGCTGGACCCGGTCACCCGCGAGGTCACCCGCGGCGAGCGCCCGATCAGCCTCACCCGCACCGAGTTCTCGCTGCTGGAAATGCTGATGGCCAACCCGCGCCGGGTGCTCACCCGCAGCCGCATCCTGGAAGAGGTGTGGGGCTACGACTTCCCCACCTCCGGCAACGCCCTCGAGGTGTACATCGGCTACCTGCGCCGCAAGACCGAGGCCGACGGCGAACTCCGTCTCATCCACACCGTGCGCGGCGTCGGCTACGTGCTGCGCGAGACCCCGCCGTAGGAGCCGAGCTCGTGGGTAGAACCGTTCCCCGGCGGCCGGTGGTCGCCGGACTCGGGTCCCGCACGGACACGGCCGAACTGCGGCCGCCGATGCCGTTGACCCGATCGGTGTCACTGCGCTGGCGCGTGACCCTGCTGGCCGCCTCCGTGGTGGCCGTGGCCGTCGCCTTCACCTCCATCGCCGCCTATGCCATGGTGGCGCGTTCGCTGTACGCCGACGTGGACTCGCAGCTGCGGGCCCGCGCCTCGGTGATGATCGACAACAACCTCGACAGCCTCGGCTTCCAGTCGCTGGTGTTCGTCGGGCTGTACACCAGCGATGTCGGTGTGGCGCTGGTCTTCCCGGACCAGTCGCAGTACGTGCCGCCGCAGACCACCCTGCCGCCGATCGGCGATCAGGAGCGCGCGGTGGCCCGCGGCGAGATCGGCTCCTCGCTGCGCACCGTCGGTGATCAGCGGGTGCTGGCGCGGCGCACCCACTCCGGGTCCACCCTGGTGGTCTCGCAGCGGTTGCAGCCCACCAAGGAGGTCCTCGACCGGCTGGCGTGGCTGCTGTTCGTGGTCGGCGGCTGCGGGGTCGTGGTGGCCGCCGCGGCCGGAACCACGGTGGGGCGCACCGGTTTGCGGCCCATCGCCCGGCTCACCGCCGCCACCGAGCGCATCGCCCGCACCGACGACCTCACCCCCATCCCGGTCACCGGCGACGACGAACTCGCCCGGCTCACCGAGAGTTTCAATACGATGCTGCGCGCGCTCGGCGAATCCCGGGAACGGCAGCGCCGATTGGTGGCCGACGCGGGTCATGAGCTGAAGACGCCACTGACGTCTTTGCGCACCAATATGGAATTGCTCATCGCCTCCTCCCGGCCGGGCGCGCCCCGCATCCCGGACGAGGACATGGCCGAACTGCGCTCGGATGTGATGGCGCAGATCGAGGAGTTGTCCACCCTGGTGGGCGATCTGGTGGACCTGGCCCGCGAGGACGCCCCGGAGACCGTCTACGAGCAGATCGACCTCGGCGACGTCGCCGAGCGGGCGCTCGAGCGAGTCCGGCGGCGGCGCACCGGAATCGAATTCGCCGCCGAACTGCGGCCCTGGTTCATCTACGGCGACGAACCCGGCCTGGAACGCGCACTGCTCAACGTGCTCGACAACGCCGCCAAGTGGAGCCCCGAGGGCGCGAAGGTGTTCGTCACCATGCGCGAGAGCGGGCGCGGCCTGCTGGAGTTCGCCGTCGACGACGCCGGGCCCGGCATTCCGCCCGCCGAACGCGAGCTGGTGTTCGAACGCTTCTACCGCACCACCGCCTCGCGTTCCATGCCCGGCTCCGGCCTGGGCCTGGCCATCGTGAAGCAGGTGGTGACCAAACACGGCGGCACCATCAACATCGACACTTCCGACCGTGGCGGCGCTTTGATCCGTATCGTGCTGCCAGGAGAAGGTGCACCACCGCACGCCGTGGTCGCGGACAGCTGAGTTCGACAGCTTCGGACAACTGAAC
>NZ_JBSGBY010000093.1:0-18558 GCF_053601505.1 Nocardia sp. NPDC004722 | reverse complement strand
CGGGCCGAAGGGAGGCGGTATGGCGAACGAAGCTGGCGGGGCCCCAGGGCAGCTGCCGTCGTCGAGCGCCTGTGTCAGGCTGTCGACTTCCGCGCATTGCCAGTCGAACTCGGATCGCTTGGCCGGTGGAATGCTGTCCAGGAGTTCCTTCAGCTGCGGATACTTGTTGAGGTCTATATCGCGGCCGCTGGCCCCACTGTAGATCTTCCCGTCCGGCATCTCGAGCGAGGAGGCCATCCTCGGATCACCATCACGCGGCGGGCGAGGCAGACTGTCAGCTTTGCTCCGAGCAGCGTCACCTACGCGATCCCATTCCGCGCCGTTCGGTTCGCTGTAACGGCCATTCGCTCCCGGCGAGGTCCCAACTCGGTTCGGCGGCAGAGGGTCACCGTTCTCGTTGAAGCGCATGGCATTCCTGTCCCGCGCAGCAGCCTGTGCCGGGGACTCACGCTCGATCTGGCGTGCTTTGTTCACTGCACCGCGGGACTTGCTCAGATCACGGAGAGTCACCTGCGCTTCTCGAGCGCGCTTGGCTTCCCGCCAACCGCGAACCGCCTCCGCGATTCGAATGCCAAAGCGCGCGACGGTCGCCGCGGTCGCAGTGCCTCCGATCAGAACGGTGACTCCGAACGTAATCCAGGCAGTGGCGACACTGATGGCCATTTCGGTAGCGATCAAAGCCGCCAATTCCCTCAGGATGCCATCGAGGATGTCCTTGCGTAAGCGCTCGAGATCGGTCTTGTGGTCGATGCACAACTGCCCCAGTTCTCCGCAGGCACCCAGGATGTCGTCAACAGCCCCTTGCAGGTCGAGCAGGCTCTGGGAGAAGGCTTGAGCGTCTTCGGAGTCGTTGCGCTGCAGCACACTCGCTGCGTTCTTCAGCACGGAGGCCAGTTCGGCAGTGTGATTGTCCCGCAGGCGATTCCAGGCGTCAGCGGACGTTTGGAGATCCTTGGTATCGCCGTCGGGGACCGGGATACCAACCTGGTCGGCCAGCGCGATCAGCGAGTCCTTCGCGTCACGCAGGCCGTGCCCCGGTCCGCCCGCTGACGGCGGACTGCCGTAGTACCGGCAGGACGGAGCCGGAACGGGCGGCATCGCCGTGGGCGGACCGGCGGGCTCGAGGATGCTGTTGTATTCGGCAAGATAATGGTTGTACCCAGCCTGGACGATCGCTGTGCCAAGTTTCTCCAGACCATCGCCGAGATCGGAGACCATCAGGATGATCTCGTCGACTCGTTTGTCGTAGGTCTGCGCCCAGGCGACACCGGCTTCGTCGACGCCAGCCATGCCGCCACAGTCCTGTAGTGCGGCTGTCTCCTTCATGAATGCGTTCTGCATTGCATCCGACAGCCCGAAAGCTGCCCTGCCGACGGCGTAATACGCCCCGAAATCGACATTCACCGACGGCTACCCCCGACTTCTCACAATCCGAGCATCTTCAAGTTCGCTGCGACGGCACTGCGATAGTTGCCGTGCGCAGCGCGCGCCGCGGCTTCCAGTACATCCAGTCCCCCTCGAACCTCGTCCGCCCCGGTCATCCATTCCCGATGCACCGCTTCGTAGGCGGTCGCCGCCTCACTCGACCACGACGCAGATAGGACCTTGGATTTGGAGTCCAGCGCGGACAAGCTGTCGACGGCGAAACTGTTGAAGGCGCGTATGCGCTCAGTGACCTCATCAAGATGTTTCAGGTCGACCGCATAGCCTTCGCCCGGAACGCTCACGGCAACTCCAGCGAATTCAATGCCGAACCGAATTCAGCATCCGTCTGTCGATAGTTCGCTGCGGTTACGCCTAGCTTCTCGGCGAGGGCGAACAACGCATCCCATACCTCGATAGCGCCACGATGCATCTCGCCCCAGCCCTCGTCGTAGGAGCTGGCCGCAGCTCCCTTCCAAGTGCTCATCAACTCGCGGACCTCCCCGTCGAGCGCGATCGAACCCGAGCGCAACTCCTCGGCCATCCGATACGCGACCCGACCGAACGATTGCACGTCGCCGGGAACCACTTCCAGCTGCCCTGGGGCCCCGCCAGCTTCGTTCGCCATACCGCCTCCCTTCGGCCCGGATCGTACGGCATCCTCCCAGCAACCACTGTGTGGATGTCAACTTCGCGCCGAGGAACACGAAGGCTCCAAGACCGCCGACGATCCGTCGCTCCTCACACAAGGGCAGGTCGACGTGGGCGGGGATGGTTATAGGTGAGCATCGAAATCGGAGGACGATGACGGCGGATGGAGAGGTCCAAGGCTTGCGGAAAAGTGGTGCCCATGAGGTGAAGTCCGTGTGGGCCGTCCGACACAACGCTTCCGTTGTCGAGAACCAGGAGAAAGGCGGTGCTCGTCGAGTTCACCGCGAGCGGGGTCATACGATGGCCGATCGTCGTCTCGAGATCCGCGTACCGCTCGTACATCCCGCTCCCGACATCTATCGGATCGAAGAACAACGTTTCAGCACGGCGGCCGTCATTGGGAATCTCTGGAATATGGAGAGCCAGGTTTCCGAACCCTTCGAGGATGGCGGCCGCTCCCGCAGTCACCTCATATCCCTCCCCTTCGAGACGGTCGACCCACATCGAAATGTCGATCCGACGGGCGGGAGTCCACCCCGCAGCCGTGAGAACCTGTGTCGTAATGGGATTCGGCCAGAAGAAGCGCATAGTGGATATTCGGCGCTGCGGGTTGCCGGGCAGGTCTCGATTTGATCGAGATTGCCCGGGCGCACCGATCCACCACAGGGTGCCGACGCACCTGGCCGACACTCCTTACCTACTCGGCGCCCAGATCGGACGACCGTCCCTGACCATCCTGCCAAGCACCGTATGTCACTCCGGTGCCCCGAACCTTCCAGTCGAGATGGCCGTTGGTCGGCCGGCCGACGATCATGGCAGCGGCAGCCGAAGGCGCGCGAAACACGTAGTCGCGGGTGAAGACCGCAAATCGGCCATCGCTGATCAGGGCAATGACACCAAGATCCTCGAGCTGTTTCCTGAGCGGCCCGTAGCTGTGATTACCTCCGGCCCACGCCGTCCGGGCCTGGGAGCCGGCACGGACAGTGAACCCTATCGCCAGCTGGGCGTGCCCGAAGATCCCTTCGCCACCATCGAAACAGGCTGGCGGACACCAGAACCCTGCCCATTCCACCTGGTGCATGCCGATGTCCATCGCAAGAACATGATCATCCGAAACGGTCGCGAAGTCGTATTCCTGGACTGGGAACTCGCTCTGTACGGCGAACCCGTCTACGACGTGGCCACCCATCTCCACAAGATGGGCTACCAGCCAGACGAATACGCGACCTTCCTGAGCCAGTGAGCAACCGCCGAACCCGACGCATCGATCGGCCGTTGGGAAGCCGACCTGCGAATCTACCTAAGCCACGAGCGAATCAAGTCCGTCATCGTCGACTCGGTCCGCTACGCCAAGGTGCTACGGGAAGGCAACCGACCCCCAGACCAAGATGCCGCCTTGGTCACGAATCTGCTAGAAAAACTCGCACTAGCTCAAGAGGTTTGGGGGCAGCCTCAGCGGTTAGAACCGGCATCCGTCGAATCGGCACTCCGAGCCAGCATCTAGGGCTGATCGAAGCTGCCAGCCTGTACGGCATGAGTAAAGCGGTCCCAGGCCAGGCCATCAAAGACCAAGACCGGGCTGGACTCTCCTAGCTTGGAGTCCCGCACCGCAACCCGACCGAAGCGTAGATGAGCAGCTTCGACACAGGCCTCACCCCCGGCGCTCCAGCTGCTTTTGAACCAACGTGCTTCGATCAGATCTTTCACGCTTCGAACTCCTTCGCTACCAGTCGGAGCAGATGCTTGCTGTCTGCCCTGTTCAGTGCTGCTCGGCCAAGCCCATTGTGCGCCTGCATGAATCGCTCCACCACTGCACCATCGTCGTAGTAGAGCCGCGAGCCATAGGATTCCGTGTAGACCGTTGTGGGCTCAATCGGCTCGTTGATCGTGGGGTCGTTCGGGAACCGAAGGATGACGAATGGCCCCGGGGCCGTTCCAAGCGGGAACCCAATACTGAAGGGGATGATTCGGACGTTGACATTTGCCGGACCATCAGCGAGCTTCCGCAACTGAGCGGCCATCACCCTCCGATGCCCGACTACCCGACGAATCACAGCCTCGTCGAGGATCAAGTCCATTTCCACTGGAGACAAACGGCGTGTCATCGCCGTCTGCCGCTGCATACGTACCTGAATGCGCTGTTCGATCTGCATCGGCGTTTCCGAGCCGAAGAAGATCCCGTCCAACGCTCGCGCGTAATCGGCTGTCTGTACAGCTCCTGGTACAAGATCGGACTGATACATGATCACTTGTGCCGCAGCCGATTCCAGACTCACGTACGTTTCGAAGTCATCCGGAATCAGATCGTCATAACGATGCCACCACGCCCGCTCATCCACAGGCCGCATCCGCTCATCCGCTTCCTTCGCGAGCGCCTGCAGAGCCCTCATCTTGCCCCTCGGCGCCCCGTAGACCTTGCACAGCGCCTCGATGTCCAACAGCCGAATCCTGGGACTCTCCCCCTTCTCCAGGCGCTGTAGCGTGCCTGCCCCGCGCTCAATGAGCCTCGCAGCATCGGCAATGGAAAGCCCTGCACCCTGCCGCATCTCACGAAGTTGCCGACCAAGCTGCCGACGAGGAATCGTGGTCGGATTCTTGCCACTCATTAGCGTTGCTCCCGAGTTTGGATGGCCCGCAGGCCAATTCTTGGGTGAAGCAATGAGGATCTCTGGGTCCGATTGTCCACGATTCTGGATCAGACCGTGCACAGATTGACGAATTCTCGTGGGTCATCCAATTGCAAGCCGCACCCGCCCGAACAGGGCTTCTACTCGGATCACACCGTAGGCCGATCCTGTAGGAGGTCGTAATGTCCTGGGACTCATGGGCACTGCTGTCCATCATCGCCCTCTGCACCACCCTCATCCTCTGGTCTTGCTGGGGCTTCTACTCCGACAGCCACCCGAAAGACTCATCCTCCCTGCGCCTCTCACTCACCGGAGGCGGCCACCTCGACATCCCCCGTCCGAGCGACGCCTCACCTGGAAGACATCGAACCCACCCACCGAAGGCGGCCGCACAATGACCCCCGCCGAGGTAGCCGTCCTGACGGCCCTCCATCCCGACAAAACACTCACCGCAGCGCAGATCCAACAGTCATCCACCCTGACCACCTGGCGAACCCGAAACGCCCTCGCTCAACTCGAGTCCCGCGGCCTGATCATCCCCAGCTACCACCGGGGCCGCTGGCGGATCAGCACGCGCGGCCGAATCGCATTGCTGACGAAAGGAAGCCGATTCGCGTAACCACCCGACGTCGCAGATACCCAAGGCCGACGGCGACATCACCCCGGCCACCAGACGTTGCCCTATATCGGTCACCAAATCGGTAAAGCCACTGTGCGCCAGCCTATTTCGTGCTACGCCTTAATCGTGGACCGATGGGCTGATGTATCAGGACCAGGCTGGCGACCTCCGGATGATTACGCTCCGCGTTCACCGGCCACTGTGCCAGCCGAGGAGATGGTCTGGATGCTCGTTGATCCAGGCTATCCTGCTACCGCCATCCACCATACGACTCCAGAATGCGATGTTCTTGCAGTCGACCTGGCACTGGCCCGTAAGTGCGATGGCAATCGCAACATCGTTCAGCGCAAGTACAAGAACATCCGTGCTCGTGCAACGCCTCTCGCGTGTCCCGTTTGCGATCGACTCCGAACCGACGAGGCATTACTGCGAAACTGCCAGGTAAGGACGCACGAAGGCATCAGGCACGGCAGCGTGCTGCGTTGGCGGGAGACATCGGACAAACGATGGTTCGCAATCGTCCGGTACCGCGATGCGTACGGCGATCTGATCGTGGGCGTCCAGCCCAGCGAAAGACTCGAACCCGATCCCGAATGAGCGTTTCGCCGAGCACCCGAACTCCTTGCAGCATCCGGTGTTCGACCTCGTGGTGACGGTGAGTTATGGCGGCACCGAACATCACGCAACCCACATACGCGGCTTCGGCTGGCGGATTCGACGGAGCGATCGATTAGGAGGCTCTCTCGGCCTGGATCGAATCTATGTGCAGCCCGAGCGATACGACCAGGACACCAGCGTGCAACGCCCGGCCGTCGAGGCATTCGTCGGCGCTTCATGGTGTCCAGATCGGCAGCCTGCGGCTCTCCGAAATGTCCTCACAAAGCGCCAGCTCAGCATGAGTACTGTTGGGAAGCAGATTTTCTGCCCGACGTTAGAGGTTCGGCTCGGCTGTCCGCAGCAACTCGAGCAGCCCGTTGACCGCGGCGAACTTCTCGTCCGACAGAGGGTCAGGCGCGAAATGCATTAGCTCGTTTCGGATCTTGCGTACCGTCTCAAGCAAGGCAAGAAACTGCCCCTGGTCGAGCTTCCAGCCGATTCTTGCCCAGCGACCAGGGTCGGCGAGAATGTGCTTGTAGCATCCGAAGGTCAGATCGGCAGGTCCAGTGGCTCGGTTTCGGAGATTGCCTGGAAGTGCAGGTCTGAGCTCCTCGAATTCGAAAATGTTTATCGCACAGCGCAATCGGTTCTCTGCTTCTTCAATCAGGACGAAAGGACGGGCGAGCGTACCAAACTGTGCGGTGAGATCGGCCGCGGTGAGGATACCGGTGACACGAACTCGATCCGCGTCGCGTACGAAGACAAAGCCGTTGTCATAGATCACCGCGATCTGGTCTAGCAGCAGCGCATCGTGATCGACCACCGGCGCACGAACTAGCGCGTTCTGCAACGACGGATTCTCGAATGCCATGTGTGCTCGCCCGATCGATTCCCAGGTCACTGCGCCGTGATAGGTGCCGTCGGCGTCGATCACGGCCAGCTGAGAGAACTTTCGCTGTACCATCATCGTCTTGGCATAGGTGAGATCGACGTCCGAGGAGACCGACACAAGCCGAGCGGGCAGGCCGCCCAGTCGCCGTGACATCGGTTCGAGTTCACTGACGTCTTCCACCGCGGTCGTGCGATAGCCCAAGGTCGACTCGGTGTCGGGTTCCGTTCCGAGCGGTACAAGCGCGACAACCGCGCTCAGGTCGCCCTCGGTGAACGGAGGCTGCGTTGTCAGCCCCTTGCTCGCGAGATCGGACTTGATCGTGGAAATGACGGCAGCAGTACGACGTTCGGCTCCCCAGTGCTCGAGAAGATTTCGGATCGTGAGGGTCCTCGGTGTGCCGGGGTCGCGGGCGGCGGCATCGCCCAACAGTTCGGACGCACTGGTTACTTCGGCATCACCGGTGAACCCGGGGTCGACACCGTGCTCGGCCAGATGTGCAATACGACCGGCAGCGTCGTGTCGAACCAGACCGCACACCGTCAGCAACGAGCCGAGACTTGCACGAAGGTCAGGCCGGATCGAGTCCCACGCGATATCGTTCCGAATCCAGTCGACCTTCCGTACATGGCGCAGCTCCGCAGGCTCCTCGACGCGATACTCGTACGGCCCGCTTACACGCCCGATCGCCACCTGCCCTGGCAAGGTTTTCAGTGGCATGACGATGTAGTCACCGTGCTTGATTTCCGTATCGAACTTCCAGAGCTGCCCGGCCCAGTTGCCGATAACCGCCCGGCCGACCTCAGGATAGGCCAGCTGGAGAGCCGCAATCAGCTCGGGCCATGTCGAGTAGGCCTTCAGATCGCCCATTTCCTCCCAACCCACGATTGCCAGACCATCGGCTAGAGCCTGGGCTTCGCGTTCTCCATGGCTACCGCCGCGGATCAGCCAAGCACGCGGTTCACGTCCCTGATGGGCGCCGTCAGTCATGGGCAGCACTTCCCTTCCCCCTACATGCCTGCCTAGATGCATTCGCATGCGCCAGTACAGATTACGCGGCGGTGTGCAGTGGAGGGACCTGTTTCGATCTTGTTAGGCGGCATTCTGCACCATCCAGAACCACAGTCGTGCCCTCAGCCCGGTGGTACGACACGACCGGACCTGCTCGTGGTTGCTCTCGCGTCACTCCTCTGTGATGCGGCGTCCACGTACATCTGAGCGGGGTCGCCGGAAATATCGCGGCCAATCCAGCCCGGAATCGGCTGGCGATCACCGATCCATGGCTTCAAAAGGCTGTGCACTGTTCGCGCATCGGACAGGCGACGGGCAGGATCGGGATCCAGCAGCTGGAAGGTCAACTCCTTCAGCTCGGTAGGCATGTCACGCCCACACGGCGGCGACACAGTCCGATCCACGCCAGTTTCGAATGCTCGCGTACCGGTAAGGAGTTCGTAGAGAAGGCAGCCGACCGAATACAGGTCGCTGGCACGTCCGGCCGATCCTCCTTCCAGCAGTTCAGGAGCCATGTAGCCGAGTGATGCTGGGATATCGCCCCACGCGGTAATGACCGAGTAGTCCCCGGCACGCAACGAGGTGGCTGCGCCGAAATCGATGAGTTTGACCAGGCCGTTCGCGCTGAGGACGAGGTTTCCCGGTTTGACGTCCCGATGGATCAGATCCACGTCGTGAGCCGCGGCCAGCACCGCGCAGACCTGGGCTGTGATGCACGTGGCCCAGTTCACCGGCAGCCCGCCGCGCTCGTCGACGAGCATGCCGATCGTGTCACCGGACACGAGCTCCATCACCAAGAAGAGCTCGCCATCCGCGCCGAAGTCATACACCGCCGGCACGCCAGGATGGCTCAGTCGAGCCGTAATTCTCGCCTCCCGGTTGAACCGCCGCCGGGCTTCGATGTCGGTCGCGAATTCCGACGCCACCAATTTGATGGCTACTTTCCGGTTGAGGCGCAGATCCTTACCACTCCACACCTCACCCATGCCACCGCGCCCGATCGCGGAGGTGATCTGGTACCGGTCGGCGAGCGTCCTCATGGCAAGAACCGGCTCTTCTTCCCATGCCAGCTGATCAGGATGCTGTCTCGGGCACGGGTCGCGGCGACGAACAGCAACGACCGGGCCCGTTTGATCTCCGCGCGATAGCGTGCAGGGTCGGTCTGCTTCAGTTCCACCACGCGACTACCAGGCAGGGCACCGTCTGCGACTCCGGCGAGGATCATCCGCTTATATTCCAAGCCTTTGAAGCGGTACATGGTGCCGATATGAACCGGAGCGGGGTTCTCCCTGGGTCCGTCCGGCCCGATCACGCTGGCGTCAATCTCGGCTTTGTTCAAGCGTTTCGCCACGGCCTCGGCCATCCACCGTTCCGGTACCGCAATCGCGACAGACTCGTGCGGCCAGGCCGCAATCTGCTCGGCGATCCCGTCCAATTCGGCTTCCCAGGTCGGATAGGCCTGGAACGTGGGCTGTGGCCCACGCAGTACCGAGCGATAGCCGGTGAGATCGTCGTTGCCATCGTCCAGGTCATCCCACTCCTCCTCGCCGAGCAGAGCCGCTGCCATGCCGAGGATTTCGTGGGTGGTGCGGTAGCTCAGAGTCAGTCGTGCCGACCTGCCTCGAATATTGATGCCGAGCTGGCCGAGTGACGCGTACTGGCCGTAGATGCGCTGATGAGTGTCACCAGCTATGAACATGTCGTTCGGCCCGTCGGCGACCATGGCGCGCAGCATCCGCCAGTGCGTCGGACTGAGGTCCTGCGCTTCGTCCACAACAATGTGCTGGTAGCGATGCCTCAGCTCACTACCGCCTTGTGGCGCAGTGCTATTCGCGTGCGCAATATTCTCGGCGCGCTCGGTCTCCAACAGGGCCGCCCGCTCGGCGACCTGCCGCAGCGTCCACATGTTTTGTTCGTCCAGCCGCTTCACGTACCGTTCAACCAGCCGCCAGATCGCAGCCCGTGTTTCGCGGCCGATACGCTGACCACGGCCCGCCCGGCGCGCCTTGAAGTACTCCGCGCGCGTGGCCAGACCCTGTCCGAGGATGACCTGGGTCCACTCGTCGTGAAGGAAGTGCGGATCCCATTGCCGCTCATCCTGTTCCGAGAGAAGGTGCTCCCATTCCTCGACAGCTTTGGCGTCGTTGATCCACCGTCGCCCAGCACCGCCATTGCCCTCGGTGGCGACCTTCACCGCGAGTTTGTCGATATTGAAGATATCGACTCGATCCAACACCTCCGGCCCGGATAGATCGAGCAGGCGCTGCCTCAGATCAGCGGCAAGGTTAGTGTTGAAGGTCGTGAGCAGAACGTCCTTGCCGGTGCCGGGGCCCAGCTGCTCCACCAGTTTGCTGACGCGGTGGAGAGCGACAATCGTCTTGCCTGTGCCCGGCCCGCCGCTGACCCGAGCGGGCCCGCTGTAATTGCGTTCAACGATCTTGCGCTGAGTGGGGTGCAGGAATACCTTCCAGCGCCCGAAGTCGCCCTCTTCCAAAATCGCTTGCAGCGCACCATCTTCGGTGGTGACAGTCGCGGGGCGATCGAGCGCCGCCTGATAGTCATCCGCATCAACCTCCTCCGCGGCTGCTACGGGCGCGGTGATCTGCTCCATCACCTCCTCGGGAGTCTTGCCGGCGTACAACTCCAACAAGACTTCCGAGGTGAGCTGCGGGGCGTATGACATCAGCCCGTGCAACTCGTCCTCATTGGTGATCTTCGCGACCAGCGCCAGCAGCGGTTCCGCGACACCCAGATCCAGCAGCGTCTGGTCGGAGTACTGCACGAAAAGCGGCGCGGGCCCGGCGGGTTCCTCGGGCACCGCGGCTTCCGCCGTCACCAGGTCGACGAATTCGATGCCGCCGCTGACCGGGTTGATCTGGTAGGCGTACCGATCAAGGTTGTCGTACACCTCCTGACGCGGCTTGATCGCGACGATCACATAGTCCTGATTGCCCGCGTGCAACATGAGCGCGCGATAGTCCAGGTTCACTCGCGCCGAGTACAGGCGTGAGTTGCCTTTCAGCTGTTTGAGTTGCAGGCCAGGCGATTCCGGGTTTTCCCGGAACTTGTGCTGGAAGTCGTAGATCGCGCCTTTGACGGCCCGCGGGAGCTTCAGCACTTCGTCGTAAGCCTTGTCGAGCATGCGCAGTGTCGCGTCACTCATGGTTGTCCTCCGATCCGTGCGGCGAGCTCGTTCGCCGTCCAGGCCGCCGCAGGCCGAGCCTGCCAGCTCTCGTCCGCATATGCGGCATCGCGCTTGCGCGCCTCGTCATCGTCTCCGGCCAGCACTACCGCCACTTTCGCCGCGGGCCAACCCAATTCCGCCTGCCAGGCGTGTTCGCCGAGCTCGTAACCGACCTCGGGCGCGGTGACACCGAGTATGGCCAGCTCATGAGCCAGCTCGGCGAGTCCGGGTTCGTCGGGGTCGAGCAGGTCCAGCACCTCGAGCCACTGTGGCGACACGGTGTGGTCGTCGGACTTCGGGATCGGCTCCGGCTTGGGTTCACGTCGTGGCGGCGGGGGCAGGGTGTCGTCGTTCAAGTCCTCGTCCAACGGCAGCAGGCTCAACATGGTGAGGAAGCCGTCGCCACCCGCCGCGGCGAGCTCGGAGGCATCGAATTCGTCCACTGCCGACAGGGCCAACTGGGCGCTGTCACCGGCGCCGAAATCGAGGAACTGCAACAGATTTCCCCAGTACAGCCAGTTTGCCCAGCGCTTCTTGTGTGCGTCTTGATCGGGCTCGATCGCCTCATCGCGATCGTCGATGATCGTGAACGCGCTCCATGCCGCGCCATCGCGTTGGTCGAGCACGATCGACAGCGACGGCGCGGCGATGGTGGCGATCGGGCCGTTCTCTGAGGCGGGCAACGGGTCACCGCGCAGCGCCGCTGTGACCCGCTTCGCGACTCCGCTGGCATCCGACGTGCTCGGGCGGACCGTCGCGGTCTTGGTCGCACCGGCCACTACGGCTTCGGCTCTGGCCCGCCACACCTTCTGATCCGGGTCGGTCATGTACGCGAGCAGGGTGTCCACCGGGTTTGTCCACATGGTCCGCACCAGCTCATCAGGGTCCCGGCCGGTGCGCTGATAGATTCCACGCGCGGCATTCTGCGCATTGCCCTGATACGGCTCGACCAGTGGTTCCCTCGAGGTGTTGGGGCCGAAACCGCGTCGCTCCCAGGCGTCGATATCGTTCCAGGTCAGCTGGAAGACCAGACCGCGGTGCGCCCGCAGTCGGGCTCGTTTGCGGGCGTCATCGGCCAGCCTGTTGTGGTTGGGCGATGCATGGAACTCGTAACCGTCGAGATAGACGGAGATCTCCTGCGGCTGATCACTGACCAAACGGAACACCACATCGGGTCGGGTACCGCGAATGGTGTTCTGCAACAGCATCTTCCAATGTCGCACCTGCCCGTCGGGGCCTTCTATGCGCAGGTCCGCAGTCCGTTTGCCCGCGACCATTTCTCCCCGCGCCAAGGTGCCCTTCGTATCGGATCGGTTCGCCCATCTGGTGAGCCCGTCGAGAAAACGCGCCTCCAGTTCACTCTCCACCTGATCCCACAGCGAAATCTGTTCGGTACCAGTCACTTCCGTGACGGTCCAGTCCTCAAGCAGGTCGTCCAGCATCTCCAGGGCGTCTAGGCGGCTGACCTTGCCGTACCAGTCGGGCTTGTCGTTGGGGATGTGCGAAAGCAGGCAACGGTGACAGGCTGCCTTGGCGGGATTGTCGTCCTGGCATGGGCAGTTGGCGACGACATCGCGCGCCGCGATCAGCACGTCGCGGAAGTTGTCCGAACTGGCGAGCCGGTGCAGATACCCGGTGCCACCCGGCAACGTGTCGTGCAGCACGAGGAAGCGGCGGCGGCGTCCGGTGTCCTGATCCGGCATGGTGGCGGTCGCGATCTGCAAATGGTCGGGGTCACCACCATAGTTGCGTGCCACGCCAGCCATGAGCGCGGTGTGGAAGCTCGCGGACCGCTCCTCGGCACGCAGGGTGGCTACGGGCAGCAGGATACGCACCGCTTCGGTCTCGAGCTCGTGCGCCAGGATCAGCTGGAGGTAGTCCGAGTCCTGAACCGAGCGCCGATACGGGCACCAGGGCCGGTGATGCTGTCGCGACTTATCCCAGATTGACGGGGCGACAAGACCATTCGATTGTCCGGTCGGCAAGCCGTCCACGGTCGTGCCACCGCAGGAGGGGCAGGTGTAGAAGGGATTGAGCCGCACGTCCTCCCCAGCGAAACGGTCGCCAGCGGGGCGATCGTAGCGGGTGGCGCCCAGGTTGAAGCGGCGAACCACCGCGTGCCGGGTGAAGTCCACGCCGAACACGGCTTTCGTATGCCGCCACGAGCCCTCCACGATATCCGCGGGATCGATGTCGACGGCTGTGACGGTCTCGTAGTACCGGCGTTTGCGATCGTCTTGATCGTCGCGAATGCGAACGTCATCGCGGCGGTCGTGGGCAGTGACTCGGGTGGGGCGCAGCACCTTGTGCAGTGCGTCGGCGTCACCGATTTCGCCGGCGTTGCAGCGCGGGCAGGGTGAGGCATTGTCCACCGCCTGCGACGTTCGGACGTATCCGCATTCCGGGCAGACTCGCCAGTACTCCCAAGTCTGCCGATTCGGCGTGCCGACATCCATGCCGGTGACCTCGTGCTGGTAGCCGCGCATGTAGAAGGTGTTGCCGGGCGCGAGTTCCGTGAGCGCGGCGCGCGCCGGGCGGCGGTATTCGCGGACCTCACTGTGGTATTCGCGATCACCCTTGGGTGTGTTCTCATCCCAGGTGATCGTGGCTTCCAGGGTCGTCGCGGTGTCGATCAGCGAATAGTTGGGCAGCAGGCCGAGTTCCACCAGCGCGCCCTGAGCGTTCTGGCTACCGATCTCGTTGAGGCGCTTGGTGATCGCCTTCCGTTCGGCTTTCATGGATCGCTTCACGATCCGGTTATCCTCGTCGTCCTGTGAGGTCTCCATCGCGGTGTCGATGAGGTGCAGCCGCTCGCGCAGGTCGGCCAGGCGTTCCTCCCAGGATTCCTCGGCCTCCCGCACGGCATCGGACAGACCGGATGCTGCGAAGGCACGCAGATCATTCGCCGCTTCAGCGGACACGGTGTCACCGAACAGATCCAGGAACGGCTCGACCGCACTGCTGGATAGGGCGGCGGGCACAAAACCTGCCAGCCAACCGGTTTCGCCGAACAGCGCCGAGGCGCGGCGCGGCAGCGGTAGCACACCCGGAAGCCGGTCGCGGGCGGCCAGGTCGACCAGGTGCGCGAAATACTGGCGGCGCAGGATCTCCACGGCCGACAAGTAGCTGCCGGGCGGAATGATCTCGCCGTCGATCATGGCCAGCGGCTGATCGATGAAGTACAGATCTCGCGGGGTGCGACCCACCAGCGTCACCAGGAACGCGTTTCCTGTCCTGCGGCCCGCACGACCGACGCGCTGAATGTAGTTGGCGGGTCCGGGTGGCAGCGAGGCGAGCACCACCGCCGACAGATCGCCGATGTCGATACCCAATTCCAGTGTGGGAGTGCAGGACAGGACATTCGGGTCGTTGTAGCGCTTACCGTCCTTGAACTGCTGCTCGACCTGCTCACGTTGGGCACGAGTGAGCGCGCCGGTGTGCTCGGCGGTGACCACCCGGAACGGACTTCCGCCCAGGTACAGGTGGCGGTAGTAGTCGTTGTGGTCCAGTAGACCTCGCACGGAAAGCATTCCACCGCACCGGTATCGAGGGCACGGCTGACCGAACCAGTCGGAGCCCTGCTCGGGGTGCACGGTCTGCTGCCAAGAGCAGCGGTCGCACCCGATGCCCGCGTCGGCCACCTCATGCTTCTCGAGAAGCCGAACTTGGACATGGCCGGGTTGCAAGCCGTACACCTGCGTCGAACTGTCCGCGGCAACGCGTTTGGCGATCACGCCCTCGGCCGCCAGCATCGGCAGGAACTTCGACAGGTACTCACCGGCCTGCCCGCGCGCCAGGCCCAGGCATCGTGACGCCCAGTCCTGCATCCACCCCTGGTCGGATTCAATGCCGTCGAATTCGGAACCCTTCTTCGCGCGGTCGCGAACGAAGGTCGGCGCGGACAGTCCGCGGGGGAAGGCTGGCATACCGTCCGGTCGACGACCCCAGATGGTGCCGAACCTTTTCGTACCGGCATTCGCGATCCACCCGTCCAACCACTGGTGTTTGATCGCACCGCGATAACGCATCCGTTCCAGCAGACCTCGAACGAAGACAAGGTAGCGCTCCTCGCTCTGCGGCTCGATATGACCGGACTGCACTTTCATGTGCGCGTCGCGCGCGAGATCGGCGGCCAGCTGCGGATTTTCGAGAATAACCTCGGCGGCTGCAGTACCGGTCAACTCGAGGGTTCGACCCTGTCGGGAGCGTAGGCCGAACTCCAGAATGGTCTGAAACGCCAGCCGCTCTCCGATGAGGTTCCACGCCCGCGGGCTTCCGGATGTCGTCTCGGCCAGAATGTCGTCGATCTCAGGCAGGTCGTGCAGGTCGGGTGGCACCACGGCGGGCAAGGCACCGCCCTCGGTCGCCGCTGCCGCCAGATCAGCGATCAAGTCATGCATCAGAATGGGCTCATCACCGATTCGGTTCGCGATCAGACGACGCAGTGAGAACGCATAGGAACGGTTGGCGACAAATCCGGCCCGATGCGCAGCATCCTGCACGGAATCGTTGAACAGCAAGGTCTTTTGCTGATTGAGCTCTAGCTGACCGCGAGCGAACAACTGGGTGATGGCCACCGACGCCAAACTGGCCAGACCGGCGCCGAGGAAGCGGATACCCTCATCGGTATCGCAGGCCGGGCACCGATCGGTGGCGGCGCGACTGTTCGCCTCCGGGGTGGTCGCCACATCGCCCAGGACATATACCCGCTCGGCGTCCAGGGTTTCCTGCGGGTCGAACGGCCGCACCCGATCGTCCTCCAAGACAAGCAAGTTGCGCACACCCGCCTCGACCTCTTTATCGGTCGCCTTGATGAGCGCGCGCACCCGCTTGTTCTCCGAACCCACATTGGCCCGATAAATCTTGTCCGGGTTGACGTTCAGCTCCTGTGGATCTCGCTCCGGCGAGTACACCGCCCACCCGGAACGCCCGCAGTGGCGGCAGTAAATAGCGGGCAGCATGCGCTTGCCCCGCGTGGCCATCAACGAGTCGTCGTCCATGACCGGCGGCTCGCCCTCCCAGCCGAACGCCGCCGTCGTGCTCACCATCCGCAGCAGTCGCGATACCGCGCGCGCCCAGACATGTGTTTCGATCAGCAGCAGCGGCTGTTTCGGATTCTCCGGATCGCGCGCCTCCGACAGCAGCGCGATGAACCGTGCCAGCGCCGCGGCCGCCTTACGCGGATTATCGCGAATAGTCGCGCCCCAGGTGTAAGCCCCGCGCTTGGGCAGCGACTCGAGAATCTCCGCCATGGTGCGCGGACGGCCGCGGTCCTGGTTTCCGTTGAGAATCTCCAGCACCGCGTGGGTGAGGATATGCTTGCGCAGATACTGACCCAACTCGGCCTGGTTGAGTGTGGTGAATCCGGTGACGGCTCCAGCGATATCCTCCATCGCCGTCGGAACCCGCAACGGGTCAGGACAATTCAGCAGATCATCCGGATTCGGCAGCGGCAGGCTCATATCCAGCTCATCCATGAAATCGTCCACGGTGAGCCGGTTCTCGCCGATCACGGACGCCGCCGGGAATCGCACCCCGAACACCTTCAGGGCCACCCGCCGGATCTCCGCGCCGTCGCCCCCCTCGCCCAGAGTGGCGGAGGTCGCCACTGGACAGATGTCACCAAGCGGTGCCCCGGGCCGCGAATGCCCGGTGGCGGCAGCCAAGCGGCGTAACAGCATTGCGACATCGGTGGCCTGCGCACCGTCATAGGTATGGAACTCGTCGACCACGATGTAGGCGATGCGGGCGTCTTCCCACAGAGGGAGATCGTCGTCCCGCTGCAACAGCAGGTCGAGCATCTTGTAATTGGTGATGAGGATGTCGGGCGGGTTACGGCGGATCTCCGACCGCATCGTCATCACCTTGGGGTAACCGACCTCTGGGGTGTCACCGATGTAGAGGGCGGCGGTGACCTGCTCCATGCCGGTTTGGGTGAGCAGTTCATTGATGCGCTGGGCCTGATCCGTAGCCAGGGCATTCATCGGGTAGAGGAATATGGCCTTGACCCCGTGATGCCCAGCCGCGCGCTCCCGCTGACAGTGATCGAGAACCGGGATCAGGAAGGACTCGGTCTTGCCCGACCCGGTTCCCGTGGTGATCAGCGACGGCTCGGCCTTCTTGCCCCGGGTGCTCAGGCGCTGCCACGCTTGTGCCTGATGCAGGTGGGGGATGAAACCAGCGGGCGTCCACTGCAAGGGATTTCGCCACGTCTTCTCATCCACCTTGCGGAACTTCGTGCGGATTCGCAGGTAGGGGCCGCGGAAGATGCCTTGCTCGGGGTGTTCGAGAAAGCGTGCGAGGGCTTCCCGGACAGTCGGCTCTGCCAGGGCGAAGGTTGTCGTGAGATATTGCGTGAGACTGCTGCGGAGCTCTTCCGCGGCCAAAGTTGGTTTCACCCAGCACCACCCTCACCACGTTGCTGCCGAGACTCGAACGAGCTGGCCTGACGCATCCGCTCGACGAAGGCTGCGTGAGCCACACGATATTCAGTCGCACGTTCAGCCTTACGGAAAGGACCAAAATAGCCGCTGGGCACGGATCCGGAATGGTCTCCGCTTAGAAACGCCATTAGCGCGCCCCACGCATCGGGCGGCTGACCGAATCCCTTTTGCCTACGGCCAATCTGCCGCCCTGACGAATCGAAATACATTTCACGTTCGTATCCAGATAGAACGGGAAATCGGGATTCGTAAATCGCAATCAAATCATCAGCAGAGATTCCGAGCCAAGCAGCAACAATACAATCTATCTCTATCAATGCAGCACGGCGTGAATATTCGGAACGCAATGGAGTACGCTCACTCCAGAATTCATCAACGGAGCCAATTTGATTCAATCCCCAATCATAGGCCCAATCATCCCGCAACCAATCCGCATCGTAGGACAGTTCCCAAATTGATCCATAGGCCTCCGTTAAACAGTTGAGTCGAAGCGCACGAAGCAATAGCGGTTGTGCAAGAGGATGGTCCAGATCCGCCGCCGGCATTGACTGAGCATCTGACCCCAAGAAATCCTCTTTAGAGTACAGCCTTAGAATATAATCAAAGACAAGCGAGGCCCAAAATCCAGAATTCAGGGCCGTTTCCTGGATAGATCGTAATGCCATACTGATAACCCCATGTATATGGGCTGGACCCGGGGGTATCAGGGCTGAAAACAAGGAGCGCTCCGTGTTACTTGCAATCCGCCTTCGCCACGCAATACGATAAAAGTCAACGTATGGACGGGCAACGACATCGTCATCACCCTCTATCAATCCAGAAGAGTTGTGATCAATTGCATCGTAGTCTACCCACTGTTGACGATGTGCCAACCGATATTCGCTCAACGATATCGCCCGTTGATAATCCGTCCGCGGAACCGCATTCGCAGGCAACGCAGTCAGGTCCCAGACTTCATAGTCGCTCTTCCCCAGCCCCGACATGTTTGGCTGCTTCGCAAATGGGTTTGCAACTGAGAAATCCCCGCGAGCGACTCGCGGAGCCCGACCGGCTCGAACTCTGGTTGCGCGCCGCAGGACTCGACGTGCCGGGTGTCTCACCCGCCGAGCTCCGGG